>JALNVO010000294.1 GCA_023231365.1 Fibrobacteraceae bacterium
CAAAATTAGGCAAAAAGCGCAGATGATTTTGAATGTATAACAAAGAATGGAATGGTGGAGATCCTTATGAGCCTTCTCATGAGCACGCACAAAAGCACCCTGAGAAACGGCTCTCAAATTGGGGTTTGCTTCGCTCGGCAACAAATCATTTATAATGGGAATACAACGAGAAAAGGCAAAAGAATCTAGCGCTCCTCCCAAACGGACTTCCCGGATTTCGATGAAAACCCGGAAAGCAATTTCAAGAGCCAAAAAACAAATGAAGAACAGGGCAAAAAAGCTCATCACCCCTCATCTTTTAATTCTTTTAGAAGCACTACTGCCCGGCGGAGCATTTCCTCAAACCGCGTCTTTTCCCATTCAATAAAAGGTTTGTCGACAGGATGAGCGGCATCGTAATCATCAAAAATTTTCCGCCCGCGTTCAAAATCGCGATCTATTCCATGAAGCACAGACTCAAACCATTGCTTTTCAAGAGCGCGGAAACGCTTGATAAGCTCACCGAAAGTTTCCGGAATAGATATTTCCTTCAGCGTTTCCTTAAATATCTCCCCAGCCACATTTTTCCGGACTTCGCGGGGATTCTGCGAAAGAAGCGAATGATCTGCTTCAACGGCCGTGAAAAGCCCGCTGATGAGGTAGCGCTCCAAAAAAGCCTTGTATGCAGAAACAGCCATCTGACGCGTCGGTTCCCTTAAATAGTTGCTGCCGAGCCCTGCTATATCCTTTTCTATATATACGTCCTTCACGGGCACGCTTTGCAAGCGGAGAAGAGCGTCCAGAACAAGGCGGGCATTTTCCTGGCTGAACAACTTTGTTTCCTCTGCATCGACAAAGCCCTTTCCACGGATAGCATATTTGTAAGCATTCCGTTCCAGTGCATACGAATTCTTTGCATAAGACCAACCCGGGACAAGTTCGTTCAAATGAGCCGGAATTCCCTGAAGGCGGGAATCGCCCGGGACAATCAAGCTGAACGGAAAGCGCAACCTTTCTGGAAGCGAAGTAACGCCCGTTGCCATCACGGTAAATGGAGAATCCTTGAAATTAGACGGGAACTTGACATTCACGCCCAGCCCGAAGAACATTCCCTGCCCAGGATATATTTCCTGATCCGGCATACGGCCCGTATGATTGCTGCCGACGTTTGCCCCATAGCCCAAATTGCCGCAACCAGAAGGCCAGAGCGCCGCAATCAAAAGAGAATGGTGATGCATCTGGGTGAGCGGCCCCACAAAACTACACGAGACTTCTGCTTCATCTATATGGCAGCAGGGCGCGATTACAGACGAATTAATTATCGCCTTATTTCCCACCTTTACCCGCTTCATCAGAACAGAATCTTTTGCCTGCGCCGTAGAATGGACGACGACACCTTCTTGAACGCAAGAATTTTCAAGAATCACTCCATCATAAATATGAGTCGGTTCTTCAAGGCTTCCCAAAATCACCGCATTGCGGATCTTGGAAGCGCCATCAATCCGCACATGCTCGCCTATCCAAGAATTGCGGATGATATTCGTGTTGGCAATGATTGCATTTTTCCCAATAACACCAAAAGGAATTACCGTCGCATCTCTCCAAGATTCCATCTGCTCTATAAAAGCGGCTTCAATATCCGCATCCGCATTCTCAAAAAGTTGGACCTTTACAAGTTCTGCCGTGATATCAGGAAATATGCGGATGGGGCGACCGCCCATCTCATTTCCAATCGCAATCTCAGCGCCGATTTGATAGTGCGCCTTGCCATTAGCAACAAGCGAACCGACATTTTGAATCACTGCGCCTTGGGAAACCCATATATTGGACATCAGCGAGACGTGGTGAAGCAAGGCATTTTCAATGACACAATCATGCACCGTACTTGAATAAATGCCTGTCGGGAACGAAACGTCACCCGGCATGAGGACCGTGCCATAAAATGCAGGAAGGGAAACCTTGCCCGAAAAGAAAGACTGAAAAATCCGGTCGGGAGTAAATAGAGGATCTACCGAAATAAGCGCCCAATCATCGGAGCGGTTTCCATTGCGCTCCAGCATTTCAATTTCTAGTGACGAAAGAGAACGGCCTTTGGGAGAAGTCTTACCTGTCAAGTAAGCCTCCGCATAAGAATTCATAGAACTGCTTTTCAAAGCCTTTTTGAGTTTCAACAATCGCTGCATACATTAAAATTAGACTAAATTCTAAAGTATGATAGCGGATTTTTTTCCAAATTGGATTGAAAAACAGAAGTATGGTATCGTAGTCTACCCGGCAGACTTATTTGAACTCCGCATTCAAGAAGAGATGATCCGCGCGGATGAATACAAAAGCTATTTCGTCTATGTAGAGATCGATTTTAATGCCATCCGCAAGGAACTAAAAGGCGAAGAAGCAGAATATGAATTTTGGAAAGCATTTCTGAAATGCCTTGCCACAAAAGATAGAGGCTCGGATGTCTATGGACTTCTAAAAAATAATACTGGCATCGGGCTTCTCCTCCTCGATTCTAAAATGGAAGGTTGGCGCCGCTTGGAAGGGCGCATTAAAGAATTTTCAAAAATAACTTTGGGCGATATCTCAGAAGTTTTAAAAAAAGGCATCAAGGAATTTGTCTACCCCGCCTGTCTCGAAAAAGTTCAGGCAATTCATAAAGAATCAAAATGAAAATTCTAGAAGTCGTCTCCGTCTATCCGCGCTCTGAATCCGACAACGAAGTCCCTTGGCTCCGCAAATCCATAAACACGCTGAAAGATTCAAACATCGAAGTCGAAGTCCTTGCCCCTGCATACAAAGGGCTCAAAAGCCACAGCATCGACGGAGTAACTGTACACAGGTTCCGCTACGCCCCAGCCGGCTTAGAAGTACTGACACACGACGAAGGCGCCCCGACCAAGATGGCGAAACATCCGGCAATGCAACTTTTGGCAATCCCTTACTGTATCAGCGGTTTTTTCAAGTGCATCGCATTAGCCCGCAGAAATAAATACGACGTGATACACGCTCACTGGCCTTTTCCCCACGCGCTTATTGCTCTTGGCGCCTGCAAGCTTTTCCACATTCCCCTCGCGCTCAATTTCCACGGAGCAGAGCTTCTCCTCATCCGCAAAAGGAAGTGGATCCGCCCCGTTATGCGGTTCATTATCGGTGAAGCGCAGGCGATCTTTGCAAACAGTCACTTTACTGCGGCAAAAATTTCAAGCATCCGCCAGACTGAAATCGAATGGAGCCCGTATGGTTCGCCGCTATCATCCGTGCCCGTAACAGAAATACACCCGAGGTCCGGGCGTTATAGAATTCTTTTTGTGGGACGCCATATTGAACGGAAGGGAATTGAATAC
>JALNVO010000295.1 GCA_023231365.1 Fibrobacteraceae bacterium
GTGTAGTTGTATATTTCATCAGCCGTCCAACAAGTCCATTCGTTACACCAATCGGGTTCATTCTGAAATGAAATCGCATACAGTGGAGCCCCTTGATTCTTCATATACTCCGCAAAGCTGTTCAAATGATCCGTATAAGCCTGGTACTGACTCGCCGCCACATGCCTATTAGAAAGCATACTAGAAGGCGGATTCCAAGGAGTGGCAAAAACAATGGCGCCACGGGCTTCAGCATATTTGGCTGCTTGCAATTCCTTCCCAAAATCGCTTGAATTTTCGTTGACAGGAATGCGGAGTACCGTGAGTCCCAATTGACCGTCACCGGAACCGAAAGCGAGGTCCGCATCGGTTTCTGAAAGGCCTTTGCCACCTTGCCAAGTATTATGGACCATTCCACCAAAACCGCGGATGACCTGATGTTCTTCGTTTACATCAACCGTGACGGAAGACGCGAATGCGAATTGGAAACTAAAAAGCCCAACCCATGCGAAAAAAAATTTGCCTCTGAATGATCTTTTGTTCATCCCTTTACCAACCTTTGTTATTGGAACTAAAAATATTTGAAAAAGAGCGGATTCTACAGGACTGAACGGCGATTCCATTGACAAATTGTCAATAAAAACTTTGCCCATTTATCGCCGATAGAACCCTATTTTTATTTAAGATTGAGCTAAACAAAGACCTCTTGTTGCAACAAAAATCAAAAATATGATAGAGTTCTACAATAAGAACAAGAACGTAGCAAAAAACATCAATATATTTTGGAAGCGCAATGAGAAAGAATTCTCAAAGAATTGCCCCATATGCAAAACGTTGGCAATTTGGCAGAAAGCCGCCCTTTGCGATTCAATTCTTTCGACTTCAATGCAGAAACGCCGGCACTTCAAATATTCTATCTGGAAGTCCGAAAAAAATAAAACGAAATCACCCCCTAAAAGGAAAAATTTCTAGAGAAGCGCATTAGAAAAATAGGTTTCAATACCCGTTTACAATTGACGAATAACTGGAAATTCGGTTCGAAAGCCAAGTGCGGAGATTGGATATTTCCGTTGCATAATCTTTATCAATAGGCCATCTCTCGGCATTGCGAGCCATAGCAGCACTTGTATGCAACACATAGTCATCAAGCTTCGCAAATATTGATGAAAGCATTGAAGCGCCGAGTTCATTCCAGCGGGCTTTATATGCCGCTAAGAATTTTTCATTGGCAAACATACCGACAAAAAAATCAGATATTTCCGTATTGTAGGAATCCAAAGGATGCTGTGAAGGATTGCTGCTTCCAAGGACCCAGCTATCGCTACCAAAATAATTATGACCGTCAGACATCGAAGCCCAATCAAAAGCAAAACCGCCATCAAAGTCCCAGACCGGGCCGAAATGGTACACAGAATCAGCGCTGCGATACATATACATGCTGCGCGGTGCAACGAGTTCTACATTGCGCGAGAGTTCCTGAATAATAAGGAAATCTATCATTGAAGCAATATCCAAACGCGCGGAAAGCGCATCATAATCGCCCATTTTGATTAAATCTTCCAACTTGGCAAAATCCGATTTGATTGCCGCAAGCGTCGCTGCATCGGGACTTTCCGGATACTTTACCGCGATAGGCAAACTATAGACCGTCGACGAAAAATTATCCGTTGCGTTTGGAGATTCTTCCGGGCCATCATCTACATCTAAATTCAAAAGAACTCCTGTAGCATCATTTACGGCAACGCGATTCTTACCCTGCTCCACCTGTTCCGTGAGCTGGTACATTCCAATATAGGCACCATTGAGATACACTTCGACAAAACGATTAGAATTCGTATAAGGCATTTCCATATAATTCGCCATATCAAACACGACCGCGTTCATAAAGTTTGTCGGATCGCGGTAATTGGCAAGCAGCACCCAGTCTTTTTCTTCTTTAAGACCGAGAATAGCGAACTTGCTCCCAAGTTTCAATTTATAGGGCTTCTTATCGTAATAGATGCGCGTGGAATTGCCGCGAAGTCTTATCTCTGCATCTGAAGCGGAATAATCTGCATACATATTTTTTGCGTCAACAGAAATACTGCAAGACGTATAAACATCCTTAGAAGTAATCTCAGCACCATCAAGCGTTTCAATTTTGATTACAGGAATCGCATAAGCGCGTTTGATATAAAACGCCACTTTTTTTCCATCAAAAGAAACTTCACAAGTATCCGGGAATTGGACTTTGGTGTTTCCACTCGTGAGTACCGTTCCATTCAAAGAAACCGTTCCCCCATAAGCAAAAGACGGAATGATATTCGAAAGATCCACTTCAGGAACTATTTCTACAGAATAACTTCCATCCGAATTTTCCGCAAACGTTATATCCTGGTAAAGATTGCCGTTCTTTGCAGCCAAGAATTGAATGACTTTAGATGTATCATTCGACACAAAGGCAGAAGATGAGCTAAGCTTCATGCTAGATGAAGATACGACAGAGGAAGAAGACATCCCCGGCAGATTCATTTCCGAAGAAGAACTGGAGAGAACCTCTCCTGAAGAGAGTGAAATCCCGCTTGACGAAGAGACATTCAAACAACTTGAAGAGCTTTTATCAGAAGAGACCGCAGAAGATGAAGAATCCTCAACTGCGATAGGCGAACTTCCGCTATCATCGCTACAAGACATAAAGCTTAAAACAGCAAAAGAGCAAAGAAAGAATTTTAAAAATTGCATAGAAGACCTTGTGACAAAGAAATACATTTGTCTAAAGGACAAGGCCCTTATTTTTGCGAAATAACGTGTAAAAAGCGTTTTGAAAGTAAAGAAGGACAATAGAAATAGCCAAACAACATATCAGAAAATTTCTACATCTTTACCAAAAAATTTTTATTCACTCGTGTCCAAAATAAATCCGTCAAATTCTTTGGAACGCTTGTAAACATTAGGCTGAACTCGATTTTAAATTTTGATGGGATGATTTTTGCTGGATTATGAAGGATGAGGATTTTGAATCCATTCCAGAAGTTTACAACGGATCAAATTCTTGTTTTGGACTGTAGTGATTTCTGTTAAAAAGCTCAAGATTTCTACAGTGTATTTTTATCTCAATCTGTTATAAAAAATAGCACACCCCCGATAGAGGCATGCTATAATACTCCTTAACTCAAACTGAAAATAATTTGCTTACCCTTTAAAAAGTATTTTCCATAAATAAAATTTTTCGGCAGTGATTTCAATTACACCGGATTAGAATACACCGTCAAAACAACCCATAAGACTCAATTTTCTTTGCAAGGCAGGACTTTGGCATCGTTATAAATTGTTAATGAGAAATGAATTATTTTACATCA
>JALNVO010000296.1 GCA_023231365.1 Fibrobacteraceae bacterium
CTAGAGATTTAAACTCGGATTCATTCCATTAAAGAAAGACTTTTCATCTAACTGCGGACTGGCGCTATTTTCACGGCTGTGGCTGTGTCTTTCGCGGCTGTCTATTTTGCGGCGATGCGGTGGCTACTGCTCCCGGATTTCACCACGTAAATTCCGGCATGGGGCAGCGCAAAGGTTGCGGAACCATTCCGGAGTCTTGACGAAGCGACGACTCTGCCGGAAAGATCGTAAATACGCACGGGGCCTTCGGAAAGTCCGAGAACCATGACGTGACGGCCGGAAAGGGTAACCCGGAAGGAGGCTGAGGCAGATGCCGGGACAGGAAGAGCGCTGATTTTTCCATTATACTCCACATAAGCGTCTTCGTCAGGATACAGGGAGGTCAGCAGCTGCCAGCGTTCTCCCTGCTGTGTCTCAAGAACCAGATGGAGGATCTGTACCGAGTCGTCCGCTGTCGTCTGGATGCCGCACAGAAGCCAGTACCACGCGTCTTCTATTGCCGAAGCGTCCAGAGTCGTAAGGTGGTTGGCCTGGCAGTGAATCTTTTCAAGTTCCGTATTTTGTGATATGTTGAGCTCCGTGAGCTGATTGCTGTCACAGGCAAGAAAGGTGAGCACTGGGAATCCGGAAACGTCAAGATTCTGAAGCTGGTTGTTTCCACAGTCCAGTTCGGTAAGATGGATTTCTTCCGGTAAATCCAGCTGGCTGAGCCCGTTGCCTCTGCAGTAAACCCAGAAGAGGTTTATTTGGTTTGTGAGATCCAGTGTTGTCAGCCGGTTGCCACTACACTCAATGGACTCAAGATATCTGTTTTTCGATACATCCAGGACGGTGAGCTGATTGTTACTGCAGTCAAGGTGTGTAAGCTCCAGGCTTTTTGATACGTCCAGGGCGGCGATCTGGTTGCTGCTGCACTCAAGGACGGTCAGTGCCGTGTGGTTCGATACGTCCAAGGTGGCGATCCTGTTGCTGTCACAGCTCAGGTACTGGAGGTTCATATTTGACGATACATCCAGGGCTGTGAGCTGGTTGTAGGCGCATCCAAAACTCTTGAGCTGTGTGTTTTTTGAAACATCCAAGGTTTTGAGCTGATTGTAGCTGCAGTCCAAGTCTGTAAGCAGAGTATTCTTTGAAACATCCAGCACTGTGAGCTGGTTTCCGCCACAGTAAAGTTTTGTGAGCGCCGTGTTTTTCGATACGTCCAGGGCCGTGAGCTGGTTTTTGCTGCAGTCAAGGTATGTGAGCACCGTGTTTTTTGATACGTCCAGGGCGGCGATCTGGTTCTTGTTGCAGTCAAGGTATGTGAGCGCCGTGTTTTTCGATACGTCCAGGGCCGTGAGCTGGTTGTAGGCACAGATGAGTTTGGTCAACGCCGTGCTGGCGGAAACATCCAGTTCCGTAACGTCATTGTTATAGAAATCAAGGAATAGAAGTTTCGTGTTTTTGGACACATCAATTTTCGTGATCCCGTTGCTTTCACAATCGACATAGACGAGATTCGGAAACTGGGAGAGATCCTCCAGATCCTTGATTTTCTGATCCATATAACCACTGGATATTTTGATGGAATCCACTTTGGCCGCTTCCGTTTCAGAAATTTCGCCATCGCGCGAAGAGCCATCCTTGCCATCATAATAGGTGACGATGTAATGTTTGAATACTGTGTCATGGAAGGTGATGTTTGCGGCCTGGATGCTTGCGGGAAAAGCCCCCAGAAGCATCATGGAAAGTGCAGATGTGAATACGGATAATTTTGATGGCATTTTTCCTCCCGGACTTCTGTTCTATTGAGATAAACTGCGCTCAATGCAAAATAAAAAAAACACCGGAGTCTTGCTGCGGTGTTTTCGGTTTTCAATCCTTGCAGGGTTATTCTTCTTCCACCGGGGTTTTGGATTCCTGTTTGCGCCGGATCGGATCCAGGATGACCTTGCGCAGGCGGAGGATGTTCGGAGTGACTTCCACGCATTCATCATCGTTGATGAAGGTGACGCATTCTTCAAGGGTCATGCGGCGGTAAGGTGCGAGCTGGATCATGTCATCGGCAGCCTTGGAGCGCATGTTTGAGAATATAATTCATAGAATCCTTGCAACTCGGAATTTTAACAGTGGATGGTGTTCAGCTAGAGATATTCTTTAGTTATCTTAAGTCTATGCGGCTCTGGTCCATTCACCCAAAATACCTGGATTCCAAAGGACTGCTTGCGCTCTGGCGGGAAGCGCTGCTTGCGCAGTGCGTCCTGAAGGGGATGACCAAAGGCTACCGGCATCATCCGCAGCTTCAACGATTCCTTGCGGCCCCGGATCCTCTGGAAAGCATTCACAGTTACCTTCAGGTGGTCTATCGCGAATCTCTGCGGAGAGGGTACTCCTTTGATCCGACAAAAATCGCCCGTGATCCTAAGAAGGATTCCCTTTTCTCCCGGGAAAAAGCGCCGATCCGTCTGCCAGTGACGACCGGGCAGTTACGGTATGAACGGGATCACCTGCTGAAGAAACTGAAGCGGCGGAATCCCGCGTGCTACGAAGCTCTCCGGCACATTCCGGAATGGGATCCCCACCCGCTGTTCCGCAGCGTTTCCGGGCCCGTGGAATCGTGGGAAAAGATTACCCCAAAAACGCTTCAGCGCCCGTAATGAAAACTGCGCGAACTGCCGTCCGGGCCCTTTAACGTTCCCGAGAAAGCCTCCGCATCAAACGTGCCGTCCAGCGTCCAATGGCCGTCCGTCCGGACCAGTTCCAGATGGAAGGAGCCCGAGGTTAGCGTTTCATCTCCGGCATAGGCGCGGTCCCCATTATAGAGGATTTCCACGCGGGACCAGCCGGACTGGGACGGCCTGTACTGAATGACGTGAAATGAGGAGTAACGGGCGCTGCCATGCCACGGTTCCGTCCCGGGTTCAATGCCGATTTCCTGCAATTCCGAGGAATCCCCGGAGACAAAGAGCATCCGGCGCATGATGAAATTTTCGCCCGGCACCAGAATGGAATCCCCGTCCTCTGAGAGCAATGCCGTCTTCAGTATCCGGGAATCATTTTCAAGAGTCTCCCGATAGGAAAGCGGATAGTTGGAGAGCGTATCGTCCGGAAAATAGACGAAATCCATATCCAGCGTTTCCATCAGATTTCCGCGGCCCTCTAGGATACCGCTTCTCCAGTCGTCGCGTTCCATGTGCATGCGGATTCTGGAAGAATCAAGATTCGGAGCCCGGAGCAAAGAATCCAGAGGCGAGAAGCGCCGATACTGCGTGGCACCTGAAGCGCGCTTGGTCGTGCGCGATGCAATGTAATACAC
>JALNVO010000297.1 GCA_023231365.1 Fibrobacteraceae bacterium
CCAGGATGGACAATGCTCGACTACAAGCAGTTTTTAGCAGGATTTCGAGTAATCCCCCACAAAGGAAAATTCTTCCGAGTTCCTACACGCCATTTCTATAATCTAAAGGGCCAGCAAATCTCCCCATAGAACAGTTCTTGTTTAAATAATAGACCTCTAAAGCTGTAGTTTTTGTAGGACTTTCTGTACACTCGCGATACTTTTTAAACAAACGTATCTTTGCCTTGGACATACTTTCCAAATCGGAATCGCGTTCCATCGTCTGCTTTGGCCTTTTATAGCTGTCCTTTTTATAAAAATCAAAACTGAAAAGAATCTTCTCCAAAAGATAACGCCGGAATTAATAGGATAAGAATGTCAATAAAAAATTGCATCTATGGAGTATAATAATTCACACAGTTAAAATCCAATACCTATTAATCATTTCCAATAATTTGTTTATATCTTTTATTTTTGTTTTCAGAGGTCTTAATGCTCTTCTTTTTCGCCCTCCTCATTCTCGCGTCTGTCTTTTCCACAAAAATTTCAGAACGCATCGGAATCCCCGTCCTTATTGCCTTCTTAGCCGTCGGTATTATCGTCGGAAGCGACGTTCTCGGGCTTTTCTATTTTAGCAACGCAGTCCTCACCAAGCAAATCGCGGACATTCTTTTGATTTTCATTCTTTTTGACGGCGGTTTCCGCACTTCCCGCGATGAATTGAATTTAGTCGCAAAACCCGCAATTACTCTTGCAACCATCGGCGTCATCATTACAGCCCTTGCGCTCGGAACGGCAATTCACTTCATTATGCATTACGATTTTACCACATCTATGATGATAGCATCCATCATCTCATCTACAGATGCAGCCGCCGTATTTTTAATCACCCGCCAGAACCCCTTGAAAAAGAAACTCGCCGCAACGCTCAACATAGAAAGTGCGGCAAATGATCCAATGGCGATCCTTTTAACCATTGCATTTGTAGAAAGCCTCGCTGGCAAATCTTCCACTCCACTACAATTCATTGGCGAACTCGCTTGGCAATTCTCGGGCGGTATCTTCGTCGGCTTTGTATTGAGTTATATTTCGAGATTTTTATTTGATCACCTAAAATCTGAAAACAGAGGGTATTATTACGTCCTCATCATCGGCGTCATCCTACTGACTTACGGCGCTGCAGACTTAATCAAAGCGAACGGAATCATCGCCGTATTCTTTATGGGCTACTGGCTCGGCAATTCGAGCTTTATTGCCAAGCGCGGCGTGAGCAACTTCATGGAAGGAATTTCCACATTTGGAAATATGGCTTTATTCTTAATGCTAGGTCTTCTCGCGTCCCCGCGGAACTTTGCAGCAGTTTGGAAGGAAGGACTCCTTATCGTTCTCCTCATGATTTTCATAGCCCGCCCGATCGCAGTTATTTTATCTACACTTCCATTTCGCTATTCTTTTAAAGAACGCACATTCCTTTCTTGGGGAGGCATCAAAGGAGCCGTGCCCATTGTGCTTGCTACATATCCCGCTGCATACGGGCTTTCTTCTGGAAATTCCGTTTTCAACATCATCTTCTTTGCCGTCATCATCTCTTGCCTTTTGCAAGGTTCTACCCTAGGCTTTTTTGCACAAAAATTAAAGTTCACTGTTCCAAAGCGCCCATCCTCTCCCTTTTCGGTGGAACTTCATTCCGTGCGAAAATCGAAATTGGATATGTTCGAATTCCAAGTTTACGACAATGCATACTGCATTGGCAAAAAGCTTATGGAACTTTCTCTCGACAAGGACATACTCATAACCTCCATCACCAGGAACGGCGAAATGGTCCCGCCCAAAGGAAATGTAGCGCTCAAAGCCGATGACATTCTCTTTATCCTTGCACCGGTTTCCTCTGGAGAAGAACTGTTCTCCTACTTAAAGAACGGGCCAAAACAAACTGCTACAGAAGAACTTTGATCTTCACTCTTGGTATTTCTTAAATTTGCATTGAAATTCTAATAAGGATTCAATATGATATTTTGTGAAGAAATTAAAAACAAAATAATTAAAGAAAATTATTACATCAAAAAGCAAGAAGCTCTCCGCTTAGTAGATGAACCTCTGCAAGCCCTCACGCAGGCCGCAAATGAGATCCGCGAACATTTCTGCAAAAAAGACTTTGATCTCTGCACCATCATTAACGCTAAAAGCGGGCGCTGCTCGGAAAATTGCCGCTATTGCGCACAATCCGCGCACTACAAAACAGCATCAAAAAAATACTCTTTGCTCGGCAAGGATGAAATTTTAAAAGAAGCAAAAAAACAAGATTCACGCGGCGTACCGCGCTTTTCCCTCGTTACCTCCGGGCGCACGCTTTCCGAAGATGATGTAGACAAAATATGCGAAGAAATCCGCACCCTCAAAAAAGAAACGAAGCTTGCCGTATGCCTTTCAGCGGGACTTCTCAACTACAAACAAATGCTCAAGCTTAAAGAAGCAGGCCTTGAACGCATACACAACAACTTGGAAACTTCGCGCCGCAATTTTCAGAACATATGTACAACGCACAGCTACGATGATAAAATCGAAACTCTCAAAGCCGCACAGAAAGCGGGACTTTCCGTTTGCAGCGGAGGTATTATGGGACTTGGCGAAACGTATGAGGACCGCATTGATATGGCTCTCGACATCCGCGAACTCGGCGTGCATTCCGTGCCGGTAAATGTACTGAATGCAATTCCTGGCACGCCCTACGAAAAAAATCCGAAACTCACAAATGACGACCTCTGCCGCATTGTAGCCATCTACCGTTTTATCAATCCCGAAGCGTCAATCCGCCTCGCTGGGGGACGCGGGCTTCTCGGCGACAAGGGAGAACGAGCCTTCCAAAGCGGCTCGAACGCCGTCATTTCAGGCGACATGCTCACTACTTCAGGCTACAGCGTTGAAACGGATTTCGCCCTGCTCAAGAAACTAGGCTACGAAATAAAAAAAGTAAGAGAGCCTCTAAAAACTGCTTTGGTTAAGTGAACCGCATGCAAATCGAGCGCAGCAAAGACAAGCTTGCTTGCTCTTATTGCCGTTTTGTATGGTGGCCAAAATCATGTCGCACAACAGCGCTTGCTTTGCCTTTGTTGAGGCTCGGCAACAGGACTTCAGTCCACCAGTGCGAAGTGTCACCAGAAAATTGTTGCGGTGTCACGTTGTTCCATCCTCACCCCTGCGGGGCCGGACTAGAGTCCGGCTCTTCGAACCCTGACGTTCCCCCAAGGGAACCGGTTTCTCGTTGTTGCGGTGTCACGTTGTTCCTTCCTCACCCCTGCGGGGCCG
>JALNVO010000298.1 GCA_023231365.1 Fibrobacteraceae bacterium
AATGAATAACAATAAGGGCATTCCGTGCAAAATTATGGGGCTCATAAGGCGCCTTGTCAAAGACATCCATCTGTTGTATTCCCATGCGGGCTAGATGGGAACCAATTTTTGATCCAAGACTTCCACAGCCGATCAAAGAAATCTTTTTTTGTTTTATCAAATTTTACGCCATTCAATTTTTGTAGAGTCTCTACATCACATTCGGTACGCACTCTTAAAATAGTCACATCCCCTTCTGGATCTACAAGCCTTGCTAAATATTCGATATTGGAGTCTGTGCCAATCAAATGAAATGGACGCCTAATGGGTAAAACGATCAAGTAAGGCATCCCCTTACATTGATTGATAAAATTTGTCCATATAGTTACATCAAAAAAATCTGCAATAATCGGCTCTAAGCTGCTTTTATTTATAGCCACATTAGGCTGATATATTTTCTGAATTTTTAAAGATGGAGGGAACAAAATTCCTGGAATTTCACCAAAACCTAACTTCGGAAATGTTTTCCCTATTGCATCCGTAATGCTTTTCAAATTGGCAAAGAGTATTTCGGTAATCAATGGAATTTCTTTATCAATTACGGCAACTAATTTAGGCTTTGTCCCGACTACTTTTATATAGGCTCGAGTATCTAGAATTAGAGTAGAAACATTCGCGTCGTATCGGATAGGTTCCCAGCCTTGATCTGGATAGATCAAAGTTCCTTTTGCTGCATTGTCCAACCATGTTGCCAAACATTGAAAAAATCCTTCTAAACCATACAGAAAAAGGAGCTCATTGAGATCACCTTCATAAATACATGGAAGGGCAAGTCCATTTAAATTAGGATTGAGATGTGGAAAATCCGTAGGAAAATCGTGCCGCATGCTTGCCGTGGGTGCTTCGGCAGGATATGTAAGTGGAAAAAATAAGTCAATAGGCTCTTTTTCCTGTACTTCTGAACGATTTGGCACGTTGATTTTCATTGTCACTTGAATGTGATATCCGTGCGGATCAGAGGTTAATTTTGAAATCGAATCAATGTCTGAGCGCGCCTCTCGAACTCGTTCAAGATCCTCCCATATCTTTTGGAACTTTTCATCCATGCCTGATTCCACCACTCGGAATTGAAATCCTTGGCGTGCTGTCATTAACATGTTTCTTCTCTGATTCTCTGACTCCGTTCGGGGATGTTTCAAAGCAGATCATTGCTGGTTTTTTGGTTTTTTCATCTTTTCCCGTTACACGGAAATGGCCGATGTCTTTCATTTTCACGCCTTGCGAATCCTTGAAGGTCAGATATTCATTATACGCTCTATAACTCGGAGGATCGTTGTCATCATCCTTTATCGCATCGGAGCTGGAGACCATATATGCATTTTTTCGCATCTGACCAAGAGCATTACACGCATCAGAATCGATCTCAGGTTCTCTGTCTTCTTCTTTGCATTTAGATATACTGTCCGCAGATAAAGAATGCCAAGACGTATGATGCGGTGTTAACAGAATGTCGTACTCAAGATCTGATGACTTAATCGTTCTCCCCTTATTCACCTCTTTCCATAGAAGTTTCCAAACGGCGAATTCTGAATCTCCACCAATCAACAGTCTACATCCTTCAAGGTCAAAATTGATAATGATGCTGGAATTATTCTTTGATTGCTCCTCTTCTTCTTCCTCTATCTTAGATGCCGGGAATGGGCCAAGAATTTTTGCTGCACACTTGTCTATTGCTTTTCCATTGAAGATTGAGATGGTGGAGAACTGATCATGGGTTATCTTTGTGATAGCTTTTGTTTTTCCATCCTCATCTTCGGTAATAATTTGAATCCGATTGCCTTCTTTACCTAAACCAGCTTTTTTATAAAGATCAATTCTTCTGCGAGCTTCTGTATTGAAAGCTTTTGCATCATCAACCAAAGGATTATGTTTTGATGCTCGTTTGAAAACCAAAGGTGACACCCAGATTTCATTGGCAATAATTTTTTGTTTTTCTTCATCGTTATATTCATCCGGGTCGCCAATATGGAAAAGTTCGTGAAAGCCACCTACATGGTCTTGGTGTGGGTGGGTCAATATCAATACATCAACAAATGGTATTTGCGAGGAATTTTTCTCTAGTGAATCAATTAAAAGAGCCTTGATGTCCTCTTTGCCATCACTAGGAAGATGATTATCCACAAGAATTGTGGTCTTGTCCTTGAGCTTAATCAGAGTCATATCACCGTTGCCGACGGGAAAGTGTTTAATTGTTGTCATTGTTATCTCCTTGATTTTTATCTGAAACCCTGCTTTTTTTTATTCCCCAAGTCGTTTGAGCGATATCTTCTATTTTTTCTATAAACCGATCCACATTTAGGCCGGCAATAAAGGCTAGCGCATAAAAAGCAAATTTGGATGCGCTTTCAGGTTGCTGGGCATCAAAAATAAGTAAGCCCGTCACAAAAAATAGGTAACTGACAAATCCAGACATTACACTGACAGCGGGTCTTAAAAAATACCACAACATCCATGAAGCGTCCCAGCTGTTTTTTACGCAAACATTAATATAGAGTGCTCGCATAGTATATAGTATTCCACCAAATCCTCCAGAAAACATGCATAAAAGAGCCGGATTATATTTTCCAGAAGCCCAAACCCAGCGACTATCAAGAATATGAATGGAGCCATAAGCCAGCATGAAAAGAAATGCAAACGAATAAAGCATAGTTACTGTGATAGTTGGCCATTTTGGACTGAAATGCATAGTATCCTTTTTATTATTTTGTAACAATTAATGTTTATAGCATTTTTTGTGCCAAGGATTATTTTCTGTGAAATGAGCTTGTTTTGGTAATTTCCACTTTAAGTCGTTTCAATTTGAAACAAAGTAAACGCTTCAAAAAAAGACGAAATGACAAACTGGAGGATAAGTTTATTTCATGCTCGTGTAGATCATATTAGAATAGAATTATGCAGTAAATTTTTTTCAACAGAGGGTGGTTTATTTATTAGTTTTTACATTTTTTTGCTATACTGGCTAGAATCAAGGACCAAGATATGATCACGCAGAATCTGACAAAACGAACATTCTTTCTTCCTATACTTTTATTGGCATTTCTCCTCGGCGGCTGCACCGTTCATTATGTGGCCGATTATGATGCTTCCATAAAGAATGAAACCATCCGGGTCGCTAAAGAAGTGGATCTGTTCTGGGGAACCCTTCTGGATACCCCGAGTAACGAGAGGCAATACGATAAATTCAAGGTGCAGTATAACGAGATCGAAACGGACATCCGCGGGCTTTTGATGCAGAATGAGAT
>JALNVO010000299.1 GCA_023231365.1 Fibrobacteraceae bacterium
ATATCTGTAGAACACGTCGGATAAGGTGATTGCCGCTGTGCTGATGCGGATTTCGTCTATCCGAAGGCTTAAATCTTCTTTGCCAAAATACATAGCGATTCCATTCGCGCCGACGAGCTGTTTTATGCTAGTCTCGGTTTCTGCGGCAAGTTTGCTATTTACGTATAAATTTACCGAAGCTCCGTCCCATACGCCGACGACGTATATCCATTCGTTTTCTTTAGCGCTGCCTTCTGCGACGGCCGCATTTTCACAGGAAAGGGAATCTCCGGTTCCTTGTGCAATAAAGAAGGCAAAGGATGCCGTTGTCGCTCCGCATTCTCCTTTGATCACCGCCAAGCTGAAGACTGAACTGTCGCCAAAGCCGAGTTTTCCAAAGATGTTTTTGGAATAGCTGGATGCCGAATCTTTTAAATCGGAAATATTCACCCAAGCTTCAACAGTGAGGGCTGTTGCGCTATCAAGAACGCCTTTATCATCTTCAATGACTGCAAAATCGTTTGCATCATCAAAAGCGAGAGCGCTTTCGCTTGAATCCCTGCCGAGTTCAAGGGTTGTCTCGCCGTAAACCGTTGCATTGTCGGTGCGCCCGCGGCTATCGATCAGTTCCCTAGCTTTGTCTGTTCCGGAGAAATAGTCGAAAGTCCAGTAACCCGCGATAGCGTATTCTGGCGAAAGAGGAAGAGTCCATTCAAAGAAATTGACCGTTATCGTCTGCGCATAGGATGCAGCGAAGCTGTCGTTTCCAACAGATGCCGGTCCTGAAGTCTGTAAGTTCGTATCGCTTACATTCACATAGAAAATGGAACTCAGCACATAGCTTGGAGTGGGCGATTTTACATAAACATCGTAGTTGCTTGCAGGAACATGATTCAGCGTAAAGAATCCGTTGCTGTCCGTAGTTGTCGACCAACGGGAACCCGGAATGGAAATTTTCGCTCCTATCGCCGCAGAATCCGGGCGGATGTACACGTAGCCCTCAAGCATTCTGGTATTCATCATCTTGGCCGCTACTTCAACGGAAGATCTGGAAAATTCAACAGTCTCGTAGTAAGCCGAAGAATCTGTTTCTGCACAGATGCCATAAGTCCCGGCCTTTTCTGGCGCCACAGAAAATTTTCCGTCGCTGTCTGTCGTGTCCGTAAGTATGGTATCTACATCAGAAGTAGCTTGCACGCTTACGGCGACTTTTGCAAGAGGAACCCCATCTTTGCCCGTGAGGACTCCTGCAATCGTATTTGTCTCTTCGGAACTACCGCCTGCAACTTTATCCGTACAACCTGAAAGTCCGAAAGTCAAAAGAATCACAGAAGCGAAAAATGATTTTGTAATAAAGTTCTTCATTTTTCACCTCCGTTTTGAATTGTAAAGTCCGTGGGCGAAGAAAGGTTGCCCGTCAATGGAAAAAATTGGATGTTCATCCGGTACACGCGCGAAGTTTTCGGAGTTTCTGTCACGATGCTTGAAATTTTGCGGCGGAATTCCTCAATTTCTCTTTTAAGGCGTGGGAGGGATTCTTCCGCAACACCGAGCGTAAGCCCCGAAATATCACGTTCTTCCGGGGGTACGGAATCGAGTGCGTCCACAGCGAGTTTACCCATCTGGCGGTGCATATCGCGCACGGCGAATGAAGGAATTTCCAAATCGCCGGTAGAAATTTTGTGGTCTGTTTGTACAAACTTTCCGTCTTTGCCTTTGGCGAGGAGACCCGCATCTAAAAGCACTTGGATCGCCTTCTTGATTTCACCTGGAGAACTCTTGAACGTTAAAACTTTTGCAATCTCAGATGCGGATGCACCCGGCATTTTTGGCAAAGCCTCGCGAAGCACGGGCGTAATCCAAGATTCGTAATAATCGTATTGTTCTTCACCGAGAATCTTTACTTTGTTTGCTTTCGCAATCTCGCGAAGCGTCTTAAAAAGTTCTTTCTTATTTTGTTCGTCACTACACTGGTTCATAGACACCAGTACGCGGAAATATTCAAGATCCGCCCCGGCAAGGCCTACTGCATTTGCCACGCGTTCTGTACCAACTGGAGAAAGGTTCGCCTTTCCCTCGATCACGAGCTTGAGGAACACGGGCGATGAATAGCCCGCCATCTTCGAAAATTCGCGGAATGAAAAACCGGACGCCTTCCGCTCCAAATAGAAGTCGCGGAGAAATTCGCGAAAATTGGAATAACGCATCACCGGTTTCATATTTTTCAATCTACACTAAATTTTTACAAAATGCAAATTTTTTATGATACAAAAATCATTAATTTTAAAAAATTAAGCAAATATTTAATGTTTTTATTAAAAAACATAAAATTACTATGATACGCTCCGGAAAAATTGCGTGTTTTAGATCAAGCGGGTGGGTGGAGGGGGAAAGCCTTCCCCTAGCCTCAGCCCAGCAACGCGTCCGTCGGACATCGGCTTCGGCTACCCCTTCATTCCCAAAGGAAAGGTCTTTGTCGGGGACGGATCTCCATCTCTCGGAACAGAAGGCCATGAAAAATATACCGGCGAAGGATCGTCTGTAGAGGGGGAAAACGTGGGTCGTGCAGGAAGCTCTGTATCAGGGGCCATCGCCCGCGGAGTGGATAAGGAACCGGAGACGAAGCGCATTCTTGAACTCTCCAGGAAGAAAATCATTTTGGAGGCTTGCCGCCGAAGAGGCCGATTCGGTGGAAGTGAACAAGGCGGAAGTAGTTGCGAAATCGGCCCCCGCTTTCTACCGGGAAAACAAAAACAGAATTTTCCGGAAGTTGCCGGACCGCACTGTTGCACCGGGCGGGTATATGCAGCGTTTCCAGAGGCTTTCAACATATAATCCGTTCGTGTGCGTGGCCCCGGATTTCCAGAGCCTGTAGGATTGCTTACGGAACCTTGCTTTTGTGATGGCGTATTTAAAAATAAACGCGCCATTCTTACGTATTCGGATCGGATCGTCGGACCGGAGAATCATCGTGAGGAAAAGAGTGGAGGCCTCTAAAAATTTTTCCCTGTGGCATCGTAACAAATCAGTTACAGCACTTCGCAGTAGTGAATTTTGTCCTGTAGTAATGCAATGGCTGGTGAAAACAAGTTCAATGCGTAAGGTCCCTCTAAAAATTTATTTTTATGACCAGAAGCCGGTTCCCTTGGGGAAACGTCAGGGTTCGAAGAGCCGGACTCTGGGCCGGCCCCGCAGGGGTGAGGAAGGAACAACGTGACACCGCAACAACGAGAAGCCGGTTCCCTTCAGGGAACGTCAGGGTTCGAAGAGCCGGA
>JALNVO010000300.1 GCA_023231365.1 Fibrobacteraceae bacterium
ACGGAACATATGCCAACAATAATTTTTACGCTCATTTCCATATCAAAGTTCATACGACCTCTGCGTTATTTTTCCATTTATTTTCAATGCATTCATTTCGCCTCGATTTCCTTTTCCTGCGATCCCTGATTGCGGAGACCGCCTGTTCGAAGTTCGTCCTGCCTATGGAATGAAGCCCCGCGCCCTGCGTGCCGTCGCTGTATTCCTTCTCCACCCTCAGCGTCTGCTTCTTGATTTCTTTTCCCGTCATGATGACCTCCTATTTCCTCAACGGGTAAACGGTGACTAGAATTTCGCTTAGGACATTGTAGGGAAATCGCTTGCCTTCCAGTCCACGTAGGAAATATATCGTCTGTATGTACATTTGTCAATACAGATTCCGGGATTCGAAATAGAAATCGAGGAAACGTGTCCTCAGATGTCCTGTCCGTTTTCTCACTCTCCTTGGCATATTCCGATCTGACTGTCTGTGAATCCTGATCTCTTCATAAGCAGTCCCCTGCACGTGCCTTTTTCTCTACTTATGACTCTTCCGAAACCAGCGAAAGCCTTCAATCAGGCAAAGGTCATCTTCAAGAATTCCGCAACGAGGAAGGGGAAACTGCTCAAGTTCTATTAACGAATTATTGTTTTGAGTACCTAAACGAACCTTTTATATAATGATATAGATAACTTCCTTTTGAGTCCGCGTGTACTAGGTCTTCATAGATATTGACCGGCACATCATAGTATTCATAGACTCCTCCATTTTTAAATTCAACCGTTAGAACTTGCGATTCTTCATTATACATAAAGCGTTGTAAATTTGAAGACTCTGGGGTTTCAGTCCATTGATCCATTGTGTTCCTCCATTATTTGTTTGTGAATGTTAGAGTCAATTTTTGAAGTCTGTGTTCTCCATTGATGAACCATGAATTTGTAATCTTCTTTTTCCTTTTTTTGGTTCCAAGCACCAGGAGAATCAAAACCTGTTTCAGAGTTTCCTCTTGCAACAACCTTCGGATCAAAGCTATCCGGCCTAGATTCCATTGGAGGCGGCGTTATCAATGTCCGTACAGGAAGACTGACCGCTTCGCCGACTATGATCGCCTCTCCTGTTCTTAATATAGGTAAAGTATCAAATAGTCCATGTAGATTTTCTTGAGCTGCGCTTGTAACTTGCCCGCGATCAACGCTGTTTGATAACCTCATTGCAATAATAGTGCCACATTGCGATAATATGGTAGAATCCACTTCGGATGGTCGTTGGCTTACCACCATCATTCCCACGCCGTATTTTCGGCCTTCTTTTGCTATTCTCTTTACCGAAGTGGCGGCAGATCCATTAGACTCCTTATTTAAATAAGCATGAGCTTCTTCAAGAATTAAAAGCAAAGGTCTTTCTCTTGCTCCTTCTGGAAGGTTTCGGCCCCAAAAAAGAGCGTCATAGATGACCCTTAATACGGCTCCTATTATATCCGTTAGAATGGTTGACGGTATTCCTGATAAATCAAGGATCGTGACCGGTTTTTCATTTCCTATCCATTCTTTAAGAATATCCGCTAATCCTTTTTGAGCTTTTCCCTTAAGGTCTGGCCGATATGGCCCGGGATTACAAATAAAATTATATCGTGGATCTCTTAATTTTGTGCCGAGACTCGCCAATTGCTGTCTCATTCCAATTGAACTTTTTCCCCATTCAATTTTCTCTTCTTTAGATCCAGTCGTTTTTATCGAAAGGAATTCCGGTGGAATCCCGTTCATTGGATCTCCTTTTAATTCGTTTCCATCCGAATCTTTTGCATAGGCAATCTCCATTTCCTCTTTTGATACGCCTTGTTTAGGCCTTATTGTCATAAAATCCTGTGTATATAAGTCATACCATAATTTATGAAGACAGAATGGAACAGGTAGATCTACAGTTATTAAATCCTGTGTTACCCCTTCTATTGGGGCCTCGCGTAATGATTCTTTTTTTAGTTTTATAACCTCGTCCGCTATTGCTGCATACGCTTTTCCATCATTTGAAAGAGAGCCAAAAAGAAATTTCGTTAGCTCATCAAATGAGAGAGCCCAGAAAGGCACGTACAGCTCTTTTTCTCCCTTCTCTTCTTTTGCCCCAACCCGCAAGACTTCGCACTTTTCTTTTAACGCAGTGGCATATTCTCCATGTATGTCAATAACGAATATCCTGGCCGAAGGATATTGATCTTCATTTGAAAGCGAATTCAGAAGCCCCGCTACAGTTGTTGATTTCCCGCACCCGGTTGTTCCCAATATTGCAGAATGCCTTGTCACTAGCTTATTTATATCTACATAGGTTGGAATACTTTCTGAACTGGCTAGATGGCCAATTGCTACATAGTCTGTCGGATCACCTGGGCCATAGATTGCTTTGAGATCCTCTTCCGTTACAATATGTACTTCATCATCAATTGTTGGATACTGCGAAATACCGCGTTCAAAGTGCTTTGATAAAGCCCCTTCTCCAACAAGTTGAATTTGAATCCATCTATTGCCAAAAGGATGAATGCTTTGTTCAGATTCTGGAGCCGCTCCTGCGCCGACTTGACTGACGATTCCATATAAAGAAATGGAACCTAAGGGTATTTTTACAAAGCTGCCGATTTGTCCAATTCTATAGCATTCGCCGGAAATAAAGCAAACTCCTGTTATTGTATCGGATGTCAGTGATACCGAAACAGTCGTTCCTGAAACATCCTGAACAGTTCCAATAAGTGTTGGGCAGTGATTCATTGCGCTTGATCCTCTTCCAATGGAGAGTTGACAGGAATCTGCGAAACAAGAAATTTTGCAAATAAGTCAAAATCTCCTATCTTACATATTACTTTTCCAGATTGTGACTTATCATTAGAAGCATATTCGGTTTCTGAGTCGCCAATTTCCCATGGATGTTTTTGCGTTCCGACAACACAGTTGTCTTTGGCCAATAAAGTCAAATTTGGTAACTTACGGGCCAGTTCTTCTGCCTTAGAATACTTTTCCAAATTATCATAGAGAAGTCCAAAACAGATCGCATTGGAATTGGCAGATAATTTATCTGCTATAATTCCATTTAAATGCTCGTCAGCAAAAGAATAACCACAAGCAATCAGTACGGTTTGCCCATGGGATAGAAAGTTTGAAAGCCTATCCTGCATGGCCAAAAAAGGCATTCTTCTACTTTGTTCGAATTTTAAATGTGATGGATAAATCATCTGTTTAACATTTCCTTCGTTCCCGCCATC
>JALNVO010000301.1 GCA_023231365.1 Fibrobacteraceae bacterium
GGGTGGCCCGTAAGGACGATTACGCAGATGGCAGATCGACTACGCGTCATGACGCGTTGCTAGTATCCTAGGGCTATGCCCGTATATGAAGAACCACCGGCTACGCCGGTGGGTCGCTTTTTTTATTACTTAAGCATGAAACTCTTGCCGCTTACGGAGCCGTTGTGCTTCAGTACTGCGACATAGAGGCCGTTGGACAGGCCAGCGGAGGACCACAGTATGGAATTCTCGCCTGAGGCCATGCGGCTTGCGGGAACGGAGAATACTTTCTTGCCGTTGGTGGACATGATGCTGATTTCGGTCATGCCTTCACTTTTCAGGCTGAAGCGGATTTCGTTGCGGGATATGCTGGAAATCCTGGTGTCACAGGCCTTTTCTAAGGTGGAGGCGGACTCGGCGGGCTTTGCGATGGCCTTCTTCAAAATTGGCCCGCCAGTCGGCCTGTAGTCCACATTATACACCTTTGCGGATTGGTGCACATAGATGTTCTTGCCCAAGAATCGTCCGTAAAGAACCTTGGATTCTTGGGTCTGGCCCAACACCAGCGAGGCGTAGGGGGCGAAGATTGTTCCATTCCATGCCACATCTACATACATTTGTCGCTCGCTATGTTGGAAAATCTTGAAACTCCTAGCAATGAGATTTTCTACGGATTCCCTGAGGCCGGTTTTGTCAATGGAGGAGGCGTCGAAGGTTCCGCGCCAGGTGAAGTTGCCATTCAAATGGAGTTCCGTTGCGTAGCCGGGGTTTTCGAAGGTATATGTTGCGCCTGCGTCAATCTGGATATCGCCAATGTACATTTCACCCTTGCCAATGATTAGCTTTGCACCGCTTTCCACCTTCAGCATCTTGAAGCGGTCGCCGTCCTTCAGGGTGTAGGCTCCGTCTTCCCTCTTCACGATCTTGCTCTGGTTGCCCACATCCAGGTCCCTGGCCAGTTTGGCAATGGGTGCGAACGGCCAAACATGGGGATAGTAGACGGCGCCAATGCTTTCGGCCTGCTTGCTTACGAAGGAGTTCACTTCGGTGGGCTCCCTATAAATGAGAATCTTCCGGGCTGCGGCTCCGCTCCTGAGGATGGCTCCACCTTTTGTGTAGGCGTTCTTTACCAAAATACGGGCTCCCAGGTTCATGGAGTATTGTGCCCTTTCTCCTTCGCTAACAACGTCGCAGGCAAAATCTAAGTCGAATCCAGCGTTGTCAAGTGGAGCATTGTAGCAGTAGGTGTTGTCATTCACATACAGTTGGTCCATGGCGTACAGGGTCACGCCATCGGGAAGGTCGTAGAGGGGGGCTTTCTGGGGAACGAGTGTGGACCAATTGAAATTGGGGTCGTTGTAGGGATACTTGCTGAAATCCTTCCAACTGAGAAATTCAAAATTGGGGGTGGCAAAGTATTCTCCCTCTGAATCGAAGCTGACCGCAGCCTTGGAAAATACGGCTTTGATCTCATCGTAGTCAGAAATGTTGTCTCCATCAGAAGACCATGCTTTGGGATTGGAATGGAAGCGGTACTGTTCGTCGAAATCGCAGACCTTGTCGCCATCGCTGTCGGAATCCACAGGGTATGCGGCATCGGTCTTTGTGAACGTGATTTCATCCTTTCCGTGATCGTGCAGAATGTAGCCGGTCAGAATGTGGGTCAGGTTTTCCCATGAAATATAGCGTTCATCACCGAGGTTGTCGATGTTCACGATGTGGGCGAAGATTGTTCCATCGGCAGACTGTGCGACGCCATCTAAAAGCATGGCGTGGCCACATGCGCCAGTATTTACAGAAATGAATATTGGCTTGCCGTCAAGCAGGTTTTTCTTCGCTAGGTCTACGGTAAGAGGGTCCTTTTTCACATTGTTGTAAATATGGGTTCCGATGCCGGGCATGGCCCATTCCATCAGTTTTGCACTAGTTTCGTTTGCCGCGCCTTCAGACGTGTTGGCATTGAACATTCCGGTTATGGGGTCTCTCTTGTCAAAGACTGTTTTGGCGTGGAATACCATTTCATCTTGGGTCAAAGCGTCGGCATGAATGTTTCGGTTTCCGTAGTAGTAGTTGTACAGGTTGAACACCGCGACGGACCAGCAGCGGTTCATCATAATCAGTCGGCTATCGAAAATCTGCGTTTCATACATGTGCATGTGCCCGTCGAAAGTGGATTCGTTCCACTGGAACTCGTTCATCATTTCTCCAAAGGAGGCCATGAGCATTCTGGTGTCCTTGATGGCACCGAGGACTGGAACGTTCAGGTCGACGATGTTCTTGAGGTTTTTGTGAATGACCTCGGCTCCCCAGTAGTTGAGGTCTTTTTGACCGTCCTTTTCGGTTCCCATGATGTTTGCGTCAAAGTACTTGTCGTATCCGGGTTCTAGATACTCGGCAGGCACATGGCGCTTTGTCGGCTTATAGACGCGGACGATTTCGTTATCCAAGGGAGAGCCCGGTTCATCCACCATAAGCGCGAAGGGGTTGGAATTTGGGTTCTTTTCTATGATGCCATCATCTTCGGGGAAGAGTACGATGATGAAATCCCTAGTTCCGGGCGGCTGTTTGAACTGCACGTCAAGAGCATAGCGGGAGTTGCTCAAAAGCTTCAAATTGACGATTGCGTCGTCAATGCCGCCAATGCCGCCAATGCCGCTACAATACTGGGGAGTGGCAGTCTGTCCGTCGAGCCTTTCAAATGTGTATTTGAGGCCTTTATTTTGGGGAAGGTCGTACTGGATACGCACAGTATGTGTTGCCTGATCGGAGTTCTCAACATGAAACTGCAGGGGCATTGCTTCTGTATTTGTAACCTGACAGTCGGCTACAGTAGCGGAAACTCCATCGACGGTGTAACACCATGCAGCAACGCTTAAAAGAAGTATTGATAAAATCAATTTATTCATTTGTTCTAGATATCCTATTTAGTTTGTTTGTGAAAATGGGTACAAAAACTAGTTTATTTGAGATGAATGATAAAGGACTTACAAATTATATTTTGCTTACGCACGAATTTGCCTAGAATTTTATTTTGAATTTTGTGTAAATTTGTGTGTAAAATTTTTATAAATGGCTTGCAAAGGCCAAAAAAAGGAGAAGATGTAATTTTGTTTCTGTAAAATGAAAATCGAGCCCAACTACATCGCCAAGGGCACAAAAGACAAGAAGTGGAGTTTTCCAAGTCCTATTATTGGTTTTGCAAAACAAACAAAAGAGGA
>JALNVO010000302.1 GCA_023231365.1 Fibrobacteraceae bacterium
AGAGCTGTGCTTGCACAGAACTGCATGACCGAATGGAGCTAGTCATCTACAATGACGCGGAACGAGCGTCTAGTATTTCGAGCTTGCTCGGAAATACTAGACCGAGTGGAGCTGGTCATCTACAATGACGCGAAACGAGGGCCCTGTTTCGCGAGGGCGGTTCCCTCTACGTCACTCCGGACGATACCTATGTGTAAATGCGCCTCCTAAATGTCACCCCGGCCGTCACCCCGGACTTGATCCGGGGCGGGGTCTTGCCGCAATCGCTGAACAGGAAGCCTGAGATGCAGGCAGAGCAAGCGGAACAAATCCTTGGACGATAACTCAAGATTCCGGGTCAAGCCCGGAATGACTGTGAAAAAGGCCGCAACATCTACAATGACGCAGAATGAGCGTCTAGCGTTTCGAGCTTGCTCGACAAGCAATACATTCTGCAATAAGCCCGCGCGCGGTGTGGTCTGAGTGCACCATAAAAAGATCTAACAAGCGACGATAAAAATCCAAACAAAATTTTTCAACCCGCTGCCCTATAAAAATTTACTTTTGGGGCATGATTTTTATGACGGCCGAAGAAGCGGCAGAACTTGTTGAGAACGAAGAAGTTATCGGAGTTTCCGGCTTTACTCTCGCTGGCTACCCAAAAGCAGTGCCGACAGCCCTTGCCAAGCGGGCGGAACGATTGCACGCAAAGGGCGAAGAATTTCAAGTAACTCTCTTTTCCGGAGCTTCCACAGGTGATGAATGCGACGGAGCTCTCGCCCGGGCCAAGGCAATCAAATGGAGAATGCCCTACCAGTCCAACAAAGACCTGCGGAAAAGCATCAACGAGGGTTCTACTTCTTACACGGACGCCCACTTGGGCATTATGGGGTATCTCGTGCGCACGCATGCCATTCCCGCGCCCACACTCGCAATCATCGAGGTTTCTGAAGTTTCCGATGACGGGAAAATTTGGCTTTCGAGTTCTGGAGGGAATTCAAAAACCTACCTGACTCTTGCTAAAAAAATCATTCTCGAAGTCAATTCCGTCTACGGCGATTCGCTCATTGGCATTCACGATAGTTTTCTTCCGGAGCTCCCTCCTTTTGCAAAACCCATACCCATCCAAGGCGTACTTGACCGCGCGGGTGACGATTTTATCCAGGTGGATCCCAAAAAGATTATTGCAGTGGTCCGCACAGACAAAGGCGATTCCATTAGACCTTTTACCGAACCCGATGACGTTTCTAAGACGATTGCAGGACACATTCTCGAATTCCTGGAATTTGAACGCAAAAAAGGGCGGATCCCCGACAGCCTCCCCTACCAAAGCGGTGTCGGGAACGTTGCAAATGCTGTGCTCACGGCCATGGCCCGCGACCCCAAGCAAAAACCGGCAAGCCTTTTTACAGAAGTCATCCAAGAAGCCGTTTTTGAGCTCATTAGGGCAGATAAATTAATAGGAGCTTCCGGTACGGCGCTCACCTGTTCCTCAGAAGCCCGGCAATTTTTCAAGGCGAATACTGCGGAATTCAAAAAAAAATTCATCCTGCGGCAGCAGGAAGTTTCCAACCACCCGGAAGTCATCCGCCGTTTGGGCGTCATTTCAATGAATACGGCTCTTGAATGCGATATTTACGGAAACGTGAATTCTTCGCACGTTTCAGGTACCGCTATTATGAATGGAATCGGCGGTTCCGCCGATTTCGCAAGAAATTGCTACCTGGGTTTCTTTATGACTCCTTCTACTGCGAAAGACGGGACCATCAGTTCTATCACGCCACTGGTTTCCCACGTAGACCATACGGATCACGAAACGATGGTTTTTGTAACGGAACAAGGCCTCGCCGACCTCCGGGGGCTCGACCCCGTTTCGCGGGCAAAGTCAATTATTGACCATTGTGCTCACCCAAAGTTCAGACAACAATTAAATGATTTTTTAAATTACAGTCTGTCTTCCTCGAAAGGAAAGCACATCCCAATTGCTCTTGATCGCGCGTTCAATATGCATTTGCGCTTTCTTTCTACAGGAACGATGAATTTGTGATTTTAACACTTTGGAGATTCTATTTTTAACGCGTTTATTTCAGAATCTCACAAAGGAATGATTAAATGGCTATTAAACAAGAATTGCTAGATCAACTTATCCAAAGAAGACAAACAGCCCTTTCCTCAGGGTGCGGTCCGGAAAAGCTTGAAGCTCGGCATGCGAAAGGACTTCTTTCCGCTCGTGAAAGAGTCGCTTCGATTGTCGATGACGGATCTTTTCAAGAGACCGGGATGCACGTTGACCACGATGTCCGCGGATTCGGCTTTGAAAAAAAGAACCTCGCAGGTGATGGCGTGGTAACAGGTATCGGCAATGTCGATGGACGCCCGGTAACTATCGTTTCGCAAGATTTCATGGTAAGCGGAGGTTCGCTCGGAAGCCGCCACGCCCAGAAAATTTCTGAGGCAATGCAGCGCGCGATCGAACTCGGTACGCCGATTATCAGCGTGAACGATTCCGGTGGAGCCCGCATACAAGAAGGCGTGAAGAGCCTTGCTGGTTACGGAAAAGTGTTCCGCGCGAACGTTCTTGCCTCCGGCGTCGTTCCGCAAATTGCAATTATTGCCGGCCCTTGCGCTGGCGGCGCGGCATACAGCCCAGCCCTTATGGATTTCTCTATCCAGCTCAAGAACAATTCCGAGATGTTCATCTGCGGCCCGCAAGTCATTAAGGCTTCCACTGGCGAAGAAGCTCCTCTGGATAAGTTCGCTTCCGCAGGTGCTCACGCAACCGTTTCAGGCAATATCCACTTTGTAGCAAACGACGACAAGCACGCCGCTGAAATAGTGAAGAAGCTATTGAGCTTTCTCCCGTCGAACAATATGGAACAGCCTCCTCATCGGCTTTCGGAAGGACTGTCCCTCAATAACGATCCCCAGATGAACGACATCGTTCCCGAAGACGGCAAGACTGCTCTTGACGTTTACCAAGTGATTGAACTCCTGGTGGATCCGGGCGAGTGGCTCGAAGTGAAGCGCGACTTTGCAAAAAATATCGTCACCGGTTTTGCCCGCATCAACGGGATGGTAGTCGGCATTGTCGCAAACCAACCTAACTTCAAGGCCGGATGCTTAGACATTGATGCATCAGACAAGGGCGCTGAGTTCGTGCTCTTCTGCGATGCTTTCAACATTCCTATCGTGACCCT
>JALNVO010000303.1 GCA_023231365.1 Fibrobacteraceae bacterium
ATGCAACTCTTGAAACTCATGCTGGTGCCCGTTCTTCTGCCTTAGGTGGAACATCTCTTGCCTTGGATAGGGATATGCTTGAACTATCCTTCAATCCGCAACAGCTTGCGAGCGTGGAAAATTCTTGGGTAGCGCTCAGCCATGTTGCCTATTACGAAGGCACAAATTATGATTATGCTTCCGTGGAATTTCCTCTGGGCGATGAGGGCGGTTTGGGCATTGCGTTTTCACGCTTTGGCGCCGATGATATTCCTTGGATTGCCGAAGGCGATGAAATTCCCGAGGGAGAGGATTACAACACTCTGAGTATTGCGGATTATGTGCTTTCTCTTGTCTGGGGTAAGCGATTTGGAAAATTGGATTTCGGCGCTTCCTTCCATGGGCTTTATCGCGAACTGGACCAGACTGGTTGGGGTTTCCGCGGCGATTTAGGAGCTAGCTATCAGATCGTTCCTGCTTTTGTGGTGAGTTCGTTTATCAAGGGATGGACTTCTTCAGCGACGACCTGGGAAGAAGGGACGTTTGAATATAGTTCTCCGGAGTGGTATCTTGCTGCCCGGTTTGAACAGCCGGTTTCCTATTTTTATGGTCATTTCGGACTTTATTGGCAGAGTGCGGGAATTTTGCATAGGGAAGATCGCGATGAGGATTGGGATGGTAGTGCCCGTGGCGGGCGCCTATGGAGTCACCCGCTCGAGTGGTGCGGTGGAGGCCGGGCCGGCGCTGAGTTTGCTTTTGATTTTGGGCTTTCCTTGAGGGCTGGTTTAGCGAGTCTTTCCGAGGTGAATAGTTGGACTGCGGGTGCGGGACTTGCCCTTTCCGATTGGTTCCGCATTGATTATGCGTTTGAATCCCATCCGCAGCTTTCTGCCGTTCATCGCGTGAGCTTGGAAGTGAGTCCAGGGCTTTTCCTCTATCCGAAGAAAAAAATAGCACCGCGAGTTGTTTCACAGGAAAAGGTGCAGGTGGTAAAGCCTTCGGAAATGGAACCTGTCGAGTCAGAGGAATCTCCCGCTGAGGAAGAAAGTGCCGGCGGAACTTATTTTGAAGAATAGAGGTATATTGTCGCTATGAGTGAGTTGAAAAATTATCGCGCGGTAGGCATATTCGATTTGCTTTCGGCTCCCGTTACGCCGATAGGTTCTTTCGATGCCGAACAATTCAAGAAGGATTATAAAACTTTGGTTAGCCGGGGTTCTGTTTTTATCGCCGTTGATTTGACGGGCATTGATTTTCTCTATAGCGATGCATGCAGTGCCTTTAATCAGATCAGAAAGGAACTTGCGGATAAGGGCGGGGCTTTCGGACTTCTCACGGAAAACGGTACGGTGGTTGAATGTCTTTGCAAGGCCGGGTTGAACAAGGCTTTACTCGTATTCCGCAAGGAAGCCGATATGATGGCTTTCTCCATGAAGGAAGATTCGAAGAAGGATACTTCCGCTAAGAGTCTTGAAGAGGAGGGCATTCCTGAAGTGGCGGCAAAAACGGAAAATGTCGTCTCTATGGAAGCTTCCGAGGCCCATTCTACGTCTTTCCATAAAAGGGTTACTGGTCGCTTCACTCAAAGTTTCAATGCGATCCGCAATGATGCTCACGAAATAAAAGGCGGAATGGCAAATCCATTCCAGGAAGAAGAGCGAGGTTCGAGCTCTTGGCCTTGGATTATTTTGTTTTTATTGGGGATTGCGGGAATGATCGCCTTTTTGATACTGCGTTAAAATGTCTTCCGATTTTCGCGAATTTCGTGATTTTAAACCTAGACATCCGCCTAAGAAAAAAATTCCTATTGTGCGGACTCTTTTAGTCCTCGTCTTGTTGTTCCTGCTTTATTTTAATGGCCTTTTTCATAAGGCTGCTATTTTTATTAAGTCGAGAGAAGAAAAAGATTCTCAAGTTGACGCTTTAGCGGATGATGCTTCGTGGAGTGAATTCTGCAAAGAATATAGCGGGACTTCCTTCCCGTTGAAGCAGGACAGATTCGGTCAATGTTCTTGGGTCATTTCGTCGGAGAGAGACGCGGATGCTCTTCCTCCGTTTCCTTTGGTGCGTTATGCGGTGAGTCTTCCCGGAGCGAAATATCCCCTCAAGTTGCATTGGATTGGAAAAACATCGAATTTCCGGCAGCCGATAGCTTTTGCTATTGAAGTAAATGATGACAGGCGTTGGTTTTTTCATATTGTGAAAGGAGATTCTCTCGATGCTTGGGTAGATGAGAACGGTTGTCGCTTTCCTGGAGTTTGCCCACGGAATCCTTTGGAAGGAGGCGCTTTGCCTATTGCGGACGATTTTGATTTTGCAGGGCGGGAAGGCCTCTTGATGAAGGATCTTTTTATGGGAATAGGCGAAGCTCCTGTCTATCCAGTGCTTCCGGCACGAGTAATGGATGTTTCCAAGGACTCCTCTGGCTTTTCGCTCCTTCTGGACCATGGCGGAAATCTATTCTCCCGCGTATCCGGGTTGTTCTCGCTTTTTCCCGGCATAGAAAAAAATGTGCGGATTGCTCCTTACAATCCGATCGGGCGGCTGGCATCAAAGGACAGTTCCGTCTTCTTCCTAGAAATTCTCCGCAATGGGCGCTTCATGCGCTGGGATGATTTTTATCTTTCCTGTCATGTTGCTACAGAAGATGATCTGGTTTTCTTCCGCAAGGATTTTGGGCTTTAATGCGTAAATATTCCGTTTTATGGATCGCTCTTTTTGTTTTGCTCGTTGGGTGTTCGGAATCCGACGACGGGGCCATAAACATTTATCCCGACGGATTTAATGTCGATGGCTATGGCTATGTCCTTGATGCGGAATTGGATTCTGGCTATCGCTTCCATTTGACGGGCGACACGCTCGCTTTGCATTTGGACAGCATGTGGACTTTTGGAAATTGTTTCCTCAAGGATATCGAACTCCAAAAAGTTATTAATGATTCCGTTTTGACTATTACAGTCAAGCTTGCGCTGGGCGTTACGGGTTCTACAGATTGTCCGCAGCCGTTGTTCCGCCCGGATACGATGCTCTATATTCCCTTTTCGGATTCGTGGAAGGATGTGCGCGAGATTCGCATTGAAGGAAATTCGCATAATGAATTCTATTCGAGCGATGTTGATACGGCCGCTTTAGCTTCTTCGGTTTTTAAGGATTCTATTTTAGTCCGTTCCGGTTATTTTGTCTCTGAAACC
>JALNVO010000304.1 GCA_023231365.1 Fibrobacteraceae bacterium
AGCCCGGAATGACTGTGACAATGACGCGGAACGAATTCCCCATTCCGCAAAAGCGGACCTCTCAGCGTCACCCCGGACGATACCTATGTGTAAATGCGCCTCCTAAATGTCACCCCGGACGACAGATCCGGGGTCTTGCAGGCATCGTCGAACAAAAAGGCTGAAATGTGTGAAAAGCAAAGCTTTGTACTATACACACAAGATTCCGGGTCAAGCCCGGAATGACTGAGAGGCGAGTGGAATACGGGCTGTGCTTGCACAGAGCCGTATGACCGAGCCGAACTAGTCATCTATAATGACGTGGAACGAGTGTCTAGTATTTCGAGCTTGCTCGAAAAAGCTTGGCTGAGTGGAACCAGTCATCTGCAATGACTGTGAGGCGAGCGGAATACGGGCTCGCGCTTACACAGAACTGCTTGACATTTTATCAATATAAAAATCAATTCTGACAAATCATACGCAAATTAGAATCGGTCTCTGCAAAAATTTTATATCTTATATTAAAAATCAAGGAGCTTTATGATTCCACTCATCATCATCACTATACTGCTTGTGATTGCTGTTTTAGGCATTATCAGCATTTACAATTCGATGGTCAAACTCCGCAACAACCGCGAAAACGCCTTCGCAGATATTGATGTACAACTGAATCAGCGGCACGATCTAATTCCGCAATTGGTGGAAACCGTTCGCGGTTATATGAAACACGAAAGCGACACTCTCAAAGCTTTAACAGAAGCACGAGCTGGTGCGATGCAGGCAAAAACGCTTGATGCAAAAATTGCCGCAGAGACAAAGCTCACATCTGCATTGCAAGGATTGAAAGTTTCCCTCGAAGCCTATCCAGATTTAAAGGCAAATCAAAACTTTATGCAACTTCAAGAGGAAATCGCCGATATTGAAAACAAGCTTGCCGCTAGCCGTCGATTCTTCAATTCTGCAACCAAGGAATACAACAACCAGATTCAGACATTTCCCGCAGCTCTCTTTGCCGCTAGTTTCGGATTTCATCGCGAGACGATGTTCGACTTGGGCGAGAGCCGCACTTCTTTGAACGAGGCTCCGAATATCAAGTTTTAATTCCGGAGCTCTATTTTGAAATATGTCGGTTTGGAGACACAGCAACGGCGGAACAATATGCGATCCGTCATTCTTCTTTGCTGCTTTCCTCTTTTAGTTCTTGGGCTCACTTATATTGCCTGTATAGCATTTGCCTATAATTTCCCAAGAAAAGACATGGCCATACAAAATGTGGCGCAGGGTTTCTTTTTAAATGCAGCACCATTGGTTGTAATTATTATCGGGATCTGGTTCGTTATTGCATTTCTCGCAAATACCTCCATCATTAACCAAGCAACCGGTGCAGAACCCTTAGAGCGCAAGAACAATAAGCGCGTTTATAACTTAATTGAAAATTTGTGTATTTCTTGTGGGGCGAGTATGCCTCAAGTGCAGATCATTGAAGATAAAGGAATGAACGCTTTTGCAAGCGGCATCAATGAAAGCTCTTTCACAATAACCCTCACAAGCGGCCTTATAAATGAATTAAATGATGATGAGCTGGAGGGCGTAATTGCGCACGAATTAACTCACATCCGCAACAATGACGTTCGATTGATGATTGTCGCAATTGTTTTTGTAGGCATATTTGCCATCCTCGCCGATATCTCTTGGCGGCTTTTAAGATCTATAGGCCGCGGTAGGGGCAAAGGGAAAGGCTCTTTTCTCGTTTTAGTTCTCGCGCTATTAGCTTTGATTGGGTATGGCATCTCCTTTCTTATGCGATTTGCGATTAGCCGTGAACGCGAATATATGGCAGATGCAGGCGGGGCTTCCCTCACTAAAAAGCCATGGGCACTGGCAAGCGCACTGCGGAAAATTTCTGGGCATTCCGAAATAAGTTCCGTACACGACGATTCCGTGCAGCAATTATTCATAGAGCACAGGAAAAATGCGAGCCTCTTTAGTTTTCTCTCAGCAACACACCCTCCTATCGAAAAGCGCATCGCTATTTTAGAAAACATCTAGAATATTATCTTACAACAGGAACGGCATCTGCATAACCAGAGAATTTGGCTTCAAGTGCATCTATTTCCGCCTCCGTATAAATTACTTTAGACGTACTAAATGTGCGGATTAAACTTGCATAAAGCTGGCTACGCAAAACGAGCTTCATTTCATTTGTACTCTCAGGGACTTTTTTTAAGCTAGTCTTGTTACCAAAAACAGCGTAACTTCCAAAATGATACTCGTGATTATCGCCTAAAAGCATGTGGAGAGCTCGCACATTGCGTTCACAGCGCATCATTGGGTTTTCAAACTGAGATTTGAGAATCTTATTGTTGCCTACTTTGCTCAAATCCCAATAGCGATCTTCCGCGTTCCCAAAAACCCAGCCTGAGTAATTTTCACTTTCAAAGAGATAAATACCTGTAGGATGAATCAACAATGAATCGATTTCAGTTGTATTTGCAATCGTATTCCTCGGCAAGTACAAATTATTGAGAACTTTGAAATAAAAGTCGTGGCAGGCTTTTACGATTTCTTTATCCGTCAAAAATTCGCCATATAGCCGAAGTTCTCTCTCCATTGGAGGGAGAAAACTGCCCACATCGCGTTCGTCATGCGCCAATTTAAATTCGTGCCGCCATAAATTCTCGGCAGTTTTGTCATGTTTCATTTCAATCGTGCGCAAAAGCTTCGGGCGCAACCGGAATAGACTCTTGTGCCAGACCTCGAAAGTATATGTTCCATAGTCAAGACCTATCAAAGCTCCTTCATCGGCCGTCTTGGTTTTGCGGCTGAGCATTCGACCTTTTGAATCCCGGAGGATAAAATCCGTCCAGCCCGAAGCAAAAAAAACGAGTGCAAAGAGGCCAATTAAGAAAAGAATTAGGAGCATGAGCTTTAATATATTGCTAAATTGGCCCTCAATGCAAGACGCTGCAAAAAAAGTCATCGAAAAATACGAAGAACTGGAAACGGAACTCGCCTCTCCAGAAGTCGTTTCTAACCAATCCCTTTATACTAAGCTCCAAAAGCAATATAAAGGACTAGAAAAGACTGTCGCCAAAGCTCGCGAATTTGTGCAACTTTCAAGCGATCTTAAAGAATGGAAAAAAGCTCTAGGCGGAAACGATGCCGAATTCATTGAAGCGGCAAAAGAAGAA
>JALNVO010000305.1 GCA_023231365.1 Fibrobacteraceae bacterium
AGGGCAGAAGAGCGCCAACGATAACGCTCAGAATCAGCATTACCCGAGGCTTGACGCCCGCATCGCCGAAACTTATGCGGCGGAGTCGAGTGCGACCAATAAGAATGCTCTTTACGACAGTTATATCAAGGCCTTCCGCTGGGCGAGCGACCGGCTCTCCAAGGATGGCGGCGTCATCGCTTTCGTTTCTAACGGGGCATGGATCGACGGCAATGCCATGGAAGGATTCCGGAAAAGCCTGCAAGCGGAATTTGACAAGATCTATGTTTTCAATTTGCGTGGGAACCAGCGCACAAGCGGGGAACTTTCCCGGCGGGAAGGCGGCAAGATATTCGGCAGCGGCAGCCGCACGCCCATCGCCATCACGGTGCTCGTGAGGAAGGGGAGAATAGGATGAGTTCTTTTTCCGATAATTGGCTTACATCTGCCATTCAAAGCGGCGAATCCCGCACGCTGGAATTCAAGGCGGAACTGCCGAAGGATTCGCGCAAGTGGACAAAAACAATTGTTGCTTTTGCAAACGGTGCCGGCGGGAAACTGATCATTGGCATCAACAATAAGCGTGTAGTGACGGGCATTCCGCATACGATGGACATTTTTGAACTTAGAGACAAGATTTCCGATACCATCGGCGAGATGTGTTCTCCGCAAATTATTCCCGATATTTCTTTGATGAATATTAATGGGAAACAAATTCTTGTCGTTGAAGTTTATCCGGGGAGCGATACTCCTTACTACATAACAGCGGAAGGCTTGGAGCGCGGAACTTATATCCGCCTTGATGCGACGACTCGGAATGCGGATGATTCCATGCTGCAGGAACTAGAATTGCGCAGTAAAAAACGATTCTATGATGAGTTGCCCTTTCCGTCATTGTCCGTTGAACGTAAGGATATTGAAAAACTTTGCGAGGATTTATCTCTACGGGCAAAGCATGCGATAAAAATGGACGATCTGGTCAATATGGGGGTATTGCAGAAATCGCATCGGTCTTTTGAAGCGACGCGTGCGTATGGCATCCTGATCGGCAAGCATGACTACACATCGCGCATTCAGTGTGCGCTTTTTAAAGGAACGACACGCGTAAATTTCATTGATAAGAAAGACTTTGAGGGGCCTTTGTATGAACAGATTGAACAGGCCTACGCGTTTGTCCTGAAGCATATCAATATGGCCATAGGAATCAATGGGATTGTCCACGAAGAAAAATATGAACTCCCGCCGGAAGCACTCCGGGAACTGATCGTCAATGCTGCTGTCCATCGCAATTACATGCTTCCTTCCAGTATTCAGGTTGCCATCTATGATGACCGCATTGAGCTTTCTTCTCCCGGGACCCTATACGGAACGCTGACGCTCTCAGAGGCTTTTGAAGGGCGCTCCGCTATTCGCAACAAAGTTCTCGCCCGGGTCTTTGAAAAAGCGGACATGATTGAAGGCTGGGGAACGGGACTTAAGCGGATTATGGAAAAATGCCCAGAATATGGAGTAGCTCCTCCTGTTTTTACGGAAATCGGCGATATGCTCAGGGTTAATTTTTACCGGCCTTCGTATGCTGGCTACAGGGAAAAGACGCATACCGATCAAGTAACCGATCAAGTAACCGATCAAGTAACCGATCAAGTAACCGATCAAGTAACCGATCAAGTAAAGCGGTTGCTTGCCTGCCTTGGCAAAAAAGAAATGACGGTAAAAGAAATTCTGAAAGTATTGGGTCTGAAACATCGCCCCACATTCATGGCGGATTATCTCCGGCCCGCATTGAAAGCCGGGCTTGTAGAACTCACACAGCCGGATTCGCCCAGAAGCCCGTCCCAGAAATATCGGTTGGTACACAGGAGTAAGCAATGAGCAAAGAAAAAAGCGGCGCGACCATTTACTACCATGACATCGGCGATTATCTCTCCCGCGAGCAGAAGCTCGGAATCATCCGCAAAGCCCGCTCCATAAACGGCGTGGAATGGACGGAACTCCACCCCGATGAACACGGCGACTGGATCAATCACCGGAACGGGAAATTTGCGGAATTCATTCCGCTTGGCGACAAGGATGACAAGAAAAATGCGCAGACCGTGTTTGCGCCATGGTATTGCCGTGGACTAGAAACGGCAAGAGATCCTTGGTGCTATAATTTTAGCAAAAGTAGTTTGCGAAAAAACATCGAGAAAACGATCTCATTTTTTAACGAACAACGAAATTTGTTTGTAGATCGTAAAGATAAATCGGTAACGGCAAAAGATTTTGTGAAATGGGATCCTCTCCAGATTAGTTGGTCTAGAGCTTTTTTGGCTGAAGTAACAGCAGAGAAAATGAAAGCTTTTGATGAAGCCAGCCTTGTCACTGCCGTTTATCGACCTTTCTGCAAACAGAATTGTTATTTCAATCGCCAATTGAATAATGTTGTGTCTTCAATGGATTCTTTTTTCCCCACCTATGATGCAGAAAATTTGATCATCTGCGTCAGCGGTGTCGGGGGAACCAAAAACTTTACAGCTATTATGACCGATCAGGTTCCCGATGTACAATTACAATTTAATGGTCAGTGTTTCCCGCTTTACTGGTACGAAAAAGCCGAGGGCAACCAGCTCTCCGCATTCGACAACGACTCGGGCTACATCCGCCACGACGGCATCACCGATTGGATGCTGAAGGATGTCCGCAGTCGTTTCGCGAATACCCGCGCCATCACCAAGGAACACATCTTCTACTACGTCTACGGTCTCCTCCATTCCCCGGAATACCGCGAAACTTTCTCCGCCGACCTCAAAAAGGAACTCCCGCGCATCCCCATCGTCGAAAGCATCGACGACTTCATGGACTTCAGCAAAGCGGGCAGGGCCCTCGCCGAACTCCACCTCCACTACGACGACTTTGCCGCCGAAAGCGCCGCATCCGCTAACCGGAACTCCGCAGCCTCTTATGCCCTCGTTGCAGACAAACGAATAAAATACGATGCATCCCAACCGGGCGCCCGGGCCCCGCAAATTTTCTTCGACGGGCTGGTCACCCCCGTGGACAACATCCCCGAAGCCGCCCTCCGCATAGACAAAATGCGCTTTGCAACTAAGGAAGACAAATCGCAGATCATTTAC
>JALNVO010000306.1 GCA_023231365.1 Fibrobacteraceae bacterium
CTCTGTCTCTTGCTCGGTTCTTGACAATTTCATTTCATCAAAGCAATTTTTAGAGGTACCCTAAAAATATTTTACCTGCCGAGGAACGGAGGAATGGAGAAGAACAAAAAAAATGTTTTTCGTTCTTTTAAGAACATAGAAGCCTTCCAAAAATTTTTATGGCACATTTTTTGCTTCTGTTTATAGAAAATTTATCCCACTGATTTTAAAGGAGAGTTATGATCTGTTTCCGGGGGAAAAAAGTCTTACTTTTCTTGACATCCTTCGCCGGTAGTGCAGAGGTTCTTTTCTCCTGTTTTCTCCACTGGATTTCTCCTTGGAAAAGAAAAACAGCATATTCCAAAAAGATCTGCAACATTGTTCTGCAGAACCCGGTCCTAAAGAATAGGGCAACCGTTCGCAGGGGAGCGCGCGATACCAATCTCAGAAGTGTGAATTCCCGGGAAACCCGTAGTGGAAAAAGCGCGATTCCGCTTTTGTGGGCTGCAAGTCCTTTTTGTCCTGACTGGTTTCAAGATGTGAACTTATCCAGGGAGGTCTTTTTGTTTTACTGTATTTTTTACCGTTACTCTCCGGGCATCGGGGAAATCAAAGACATCCTGCAACTAGGGAGGATTCATGAGCTCTCTTGATTTTTACGGGAACGTGGCTTTTTCCCTGAACCGGGAATTTCAGGAACATATGGAAGCGAGCGTCGCTTTCTACCGGAAAAAGACGGGATATCAGTATCGATATCAAATTCCCATTGTCTGCAATTCTTCTTTTGAAAGAACCCGAATCTTTGCGGCACAGGAAGTGGACGAACTTCCCAGTGTGATTGCATCCATCGGTTTCGAGGAAATTTTCGAGACCTCCTTTGTGACGCGGTTCATCCGGCCCGGTTTTTTCCGTTTCCGCACTCCGCAGTCCATGAATCCGCTTTTTCAGAATGCTGGATTCATGGATCCGGAAAATATCTATTTCGTCCATGCCGTTACACCTTATGTGTTTTTGATCGATCTTGAGCGCCTGAAAGACCAGCCGGAGCCGCGCTCTTGGGCGGATCTCCTCTCCTCCTTCTATGAAGGAAAAATCATTTTCAACGGTTGCCGCACCGATATTCCCTACATCGTGCCCCTCTACATTTTCAAGAATTTTGGCAAAGAAGGGCTCGAATCTTTTGCCGCCAATGTGCGGGAAGCAAGGCACGCCGTTTCGATCGCCCGGTCCGCAGGGGATGGAACCTCCGAGGGGGCCGCAATCTATATCCTTCCTTGGTTTTATGCTGCGTCCTGTTCTCGGAACGAGACGACTCATATTGTCTGGCCGGAGGACGGCGCTGTGACGAGTCCAATGATCCTCCTGCAGAAAGAAAGTACAAGTTACCGCACAACTCCTCTTGCACAGGCTGTTGCTGGAAAGACTTTCGGCCAGAAAGCAGCGAGCTCTTTTTTTCCCTCCTCCAATCCGGTCGTAAATAATGGTTTGCCTCTTCACGCGGCACTTCAATGGATCGGATGGGATTTCTTGCGGGAAAATTCCATGGACTCTCTGAAAATAGAAATCGGGCAGGTTTTCAGAAAGGTTTGGGAAAAATGGTTCTGATTCCGGTTTGTTTTCACGAAGGAGGAATATCATGTTTCATTTCAATTCTTTAAAAGCCTATGGAACCTCCATAGCCCTCCATATCCTCATCCTTTCCTCTTTCTGGTTCGCCTCCGCCGAGGTGACTTCGCTTCGCAAGGAGGAACCCGTCATCATCGACTTCTCGCTCGGAAACGGGCAGGAGGCGGCACCTGCGCCCCTGCAGAAACCGGAAAAAAGGCCTGCGGCAAAAAAAGTTCAGCCGCCGGAACCCCAAGTGGAGGAATCGCAATCCGATCCCGTCGAGACGGCGGCAATTCCGGTACCCGACTCTCTCGACAGGGACACCCTCCAGGACGCTGAAGATGTCTCCATGGAAAGCACGGATGCCGCAGCTGCGGATTCCGTGCCCGTCGCAAAGACGGTGAACCCCACGACAGCTCCGGGAATTGCCGGAGAAACCGGCGCGGGCTCCCAGGGGAAGGCGGACAAGATCGCCGTCTACCTCCAGAATCAGTTTTTCTACATCCGGAAAATCATCGCCGCCAACATGATCTATCCCGAACCAGCGCGGGAGAAGGAGCTGGAAGGCTCGCTTCTGCTTTCCTTCGTCATCCAGGAAAATGGCTCCGTGACGGAAGTAAAAGTCGTGAAAAGCAGCGGGCATTCCATTCTGGACGAGGACGCCGTGGCGACGATCTACAAGTCCACGCCCTTCCCCAGGCCGCCTTTTCCGGCCCAGCTGAAAATTCCGATCACGTACAAACTTCTGTAAAGCTTTTCTTACCCATCCATAAAAACAAGAGTCTTTGAATCCGGAAGGCAAAAATCATCAGAGATATTCCGGTGTCATCATCGCAAAATTTGATCCTCAAAATTTGACGGAGAATGCGGCGGCGGAAGGAATGTCGACAGCGCTGCAAGTGCTCAATCTATGAAGGATCTGAGTCTCTCCCTGAAGGGATCGTTTGGTACTAAGTGCTAAAGCACTAAGTAGTCTCGTTAAGTGCTGAAGCAAAAAGAGTCTCAGTTTCTCACTAAGCAGCATAGCTGCAAGTGTTCGTGTTTCTCATTCTTCTCGCAAGTTCTTTTTGCAGGGATCATTCTCACTAAGCGCTGAAGCGCAAGTGTTCGTGTTCGGTGAATCTCGAGGACAGGATAAGGTCCGTTTGGAAAATTCAGGTCAGAGGCTCCCCGTGAGGCATCCCTTGCGGCGGTGTTCCGCTGCGGGAAAAAAGCACCGGAGAGCGTTCTCTCCGCCCACAGCCGGCAGAGGGTGCAAAAGGGGAACGCAGGTCCTGAGAGGCTTTCCATCCATCATACCCACATCCGCCACCCGGATCTCCACCCCATAAGCCGCGTAGAGATTCTTCTCCGTAATCACCCGTTCCGCCATTCCCACGTCCATCCGATTCTCCCGATGCAGGAGAACCACCTTGGCGCCGCAGAGAAAGGCATGATCCGGGGCATGGCTCGTCATCACCACGGCAAGACCGCTGCGGGTAAGC
>JALNVO010000307.1 GCA_023231365.1 Fibrobacteraceae bacterium
CCTTCGCGGCATCCCGGAAAAGCTGATCCAGCAGCTTCCACTGCCATTCGAGCACCGGTCGCACAACCTCGCCCGGATCGCTCTCCTCCGGAGCCTGGACAATGCTCAGGTACCACTGGTAGAAATCAACGTGCTCCGTCGCGAAATGAAAATAAAGACGCGCGATCGTTTCCAGTTGCATGGAAATGTCTCCATCGTAACGGACCGTCTTTTCAAGAGGTTCCCGGAACGGGTCGAAATACGTGGCGAGAAGCGCCTCCAGAAGGCCGCGCTTGCTCCCGAAATAATGATAAAGGGTCGGCTTGGTAATGCCGGAAGCATCCACGATCTTCTGGATGCCCGCATTCTCGTAGCCTTCGCGCCGGAACAGGTCCAGCGCCTTTTCCAGGATGATGTCCCGCGTGCCGCTCATACCCGAAATATACTAATGGACACCTCCAAAAATTGCTCCGATAAAGTGAATTGTATGAAAATCGAGTACCGTAAAGACAAGCTTTTTGCCTTTATTGCAGAGATGTCGACGATGACGCGAAGCGTCAATACTCTTATTATTAAAGCCTCCGGCATCCATTTAGGCACCTCAAATAATGGGGAACGCGATGCTCGGCTGGAACTCTTTTCACCACTTTAAGTAACAGCTGTTGCAAAAGCAGAACACAGTGGCAAAGCTGGTTTTGGTACTCTTCCGGCGAGGGAACGGGACTCTAGTGCACTACCTGTAGAGTATTGCAGCCGATTCGTTGCGGTTCACATGGTACCTTGCTTACCTCTGCGGGGCCGTATTTTTGCATAGCATGCTCGGAACCAGAATTTTCTGTTCCTGTATTTGAATTGAAGGAAAGGAAACCTTCGGCAGCATCTCGAGAATCGTATGCACGAGGTCAAATGCAGAACTCGGCCTCGAAAATATGGATTTGTTTCCATTCGCAGAGCCGCGGAGCATCCCGAGGGCTTCACGGCGCTTGTCCCCGAAGAATGCTTTCTGCTTGAACTTTGACGCGAAGACTACATGATATTTACAGTTCCAGCTCGTGCACGCAGGCATTTTTAAAAAAAGTCCTGAGGCTTAGGTCATGACAACGGACAAGTCACTGCCGCAACACCCGCCTCGCAGAGTTTTCCATTTTGGATTCCTTGATCATGTGATGCAGCACGCAGAGCGCAGTCTCCATTTATTCAAGAAACACCCTCTCTTTAACATCTAGCATCATCAAGAAAAGCCTTCTACCAGACCACCGGACTCGCCGGCTTTCTATTTTTGCACCCATTTCCCGTGTTCCAATTTCAGGAAGTCAACAATCCACTAAGTACCCATAAAGCGAATTCCAGCATCTCTGAAGACGAAATCAGAAAATTATAATTTTTGCACCAAGCAAATTCCCGAGGTTGCTCTCACAAAAACAGGCCGTCTCCCCATCGCCTAATTTCTATCTTCTCCTCTATGAACTTTCCCGAAATTGAACAAGTCGCGCCTGCACTCGCGAAGCGGATCAAGAAGCATGTCACAGGAGCAAAGCGCGCCTTCCGCGCCATTTGCCACCTAGGCTTTGAAACGACCACCGCTAGGGAATTTGAAAAACTCGGACTAGCAGAATCCGTACAAATTTCTCCGGGGGCAATCGACTTCGAAGCAAAACTCGAGGACGCGTGGAAGCTCCTCGCTTTTTCGCGCACCTCTACGCGGATAATTATGAGGATCGCTGAATTTGAAGCCACCAATTTTGGAAAGCTCACCAAAAAGGCCGCGGAAATTCCCTGGGAACTCTATTTCCCTTGGGGCAAGATCCCCGAAATCCGCGTCACTTGCCGCAAATCGCGCTTGTACCACACGGACGCAGTAGCCGAAAGGCTAGCCTCCGTACTTGAAAACGCTCTTTTAAGCGAAGCCCTCCCCCGCAGCCAAGAAGCCTCACAAGAACATCCGCAAAAGCAGACGCTCTTTGCACACTTTGAAAGCGACCGCTGCATTCTAAGCGTGGACTTAACCGGCGAAGCCCTGTACAAACGCGGATTCGAGCGCCATGTCGAAGACGCCCCCCTCCGCGACACGCTCGCGGGAGCGATACTTTTTGAAGCGGGCCTCACCGAAACCCACACGCTCATAGACCCGATGGCCGGAAGCGGAACGTTCAGCTCCGAAGCCATGTTGCTCAAAGCAGGCGCACACCTGTGGAAAACGCGGCACTTCGCCTGTGAAGCGCAGCCCGCCTACCGCCCCGCTGCCTGGAATTATCTCACAAGCCACGCAAAGCCCATCGCACTCAAGGAAGATCTCCAAGTGGAAACGAGCGACATCTCCACCCAAGCCTTTGCGACGATTGAATACAACTTAAAGGCAAAGGGAGCGGCTCCTTACATCAGAGGATTTGAAAGCAGCCTATCTCTTTCACGGCAGGACTTCTTCGCACTCCCACCCGCCAAGGAAGGCTCGCTGCTTGCGCTCAATCCACCCTACGGCAAGCGCCTAGACGCCGATGTTCCCCGCCTTTACAAAGAGATCGGAAATAAAATCCGCAAGGATTTCTCAGGCGCCAAAATAGCGATAATGGTACCTAGCGACGATGCAGAAAAAGCTCTTGCACTCCGCGCCCGCAAAGTAATACGCACAAGCCACGGCGGGCTAAACGTAAAAGTACTGTTCATTTAGATTTTGGTGGGGCCTTATCGTACAAATTCATCTGTGCCCGCGGCCCCTCGCGGGAATCCGCCTTATCGCCACGCCTATTCCGGCTTCTGCCAGTCGCCGGGCGTGTCGGCCGGTTTCCCGCTCCCCCTGAAAACAATTTTTCCGGGTTCATCGACAAGCAAACCTGTGGCGAGGAATCCCGGATTCCGTTCCAAGCGTTCCCGGCGAAGGCGAATTGCCGCCGCGGAGGGCGCGAAGATGCGCGCCGTCAGGTTCAGCGCTGGTCCTATGTTCAAAGAGAATAATTTTTCGGATATTAAAGTTGAGGCAGGGAAGGGCAACCCGAAGCGCTTGAGGAGCGTGAAGCTCGTGCCTAACAGTGGCGCCCTTCTCTGTTCCGCCAGTGATTCCGAACAGTTCGTTGGTCTTGAAGACCGGATTCA
>JALNVO010000308.1 GCA_023231365.1 Fibrobacteraceae bacterium
AACCAGCAGGTCTTCTTGCGGCGAATGCGCGGACCATTGTTTTTCTTTTCTTCAAAAGCCATTATTCAACCTCCCCGTCTTCAGCGTCAATCGGAGTAATATCTTCGGTCTGGCCGAGAGTCTTATCATAGATAATGTCCGTCATCGGATAATCGACAAGTGTCATCCAACGGAGGACGTTTTCATCGAGCTTGAACATAGATTCCAAGTTAGCGACAACGGAAGATTCCGCTTTGTAATAGAAAATCACGTAGTAACCGTGAGTCTTGCGCTTAATGGAATAGGCGAGCTTGCGCTTGCCCCAGTCGTCGCGGCGGAGAATTTCGCCCGCAGAGGTAATCTTATCCGCGAAGCTCTGTACCTCAGACGCAATCACGTCATCGGAGAGCATGGCATCGAGAATTACCATTGTCTCATATTGTCTCATAATTTCCCTTTGGTCTTTCGCCCGAATCCACCATGAATCCAGGAGGGTTCCCGTTTTACCGGGACCCCAAAAATAGAAAAAAAGTGAAATTCCGTCAAATGTTTAGGACAAAAGCCAAAAGAATTGCTTCTCCCCAAGAAGTCTTTTCGTCTGTAAAATAATGGTGCGCAATAAATTCCAGGGAAATCCAGCTCCCGAGAAAATCCTCTTTTAAATAATTCCAATGATTGCGAATGTTAAAGGATAATCCAAGATAAAAAGAAAGCTGCCCGACGCCAGCCGAACTATAATCCAAGCCTAAGGCACTAAATGTGCCCCAATCCGGCAAAAAAACCCAACCGGAACCGATTTCCATTCCCGTTGAAAAACCATCCAAGGAATACTCGTCATCACAACCCGTAATTTCAGACTGAGATTCTTCATCCAAGCCAAAGGAATTATCATTCGAATCATCCCGGATCTTCGATAAATCAGTCGATTCAAAGCCGAAGCTCGGGTTCACATAGACGCTCCAATTCGGCGACATCAGCACGTGATAACGCCCGTAAACGTGATAGCGCTGGAATATCATCGCGTATTCTTTATCGATATTCCCGCCATACATACGTATATCAGCCCCCGCACTAATATTAGGCCAGTAATAAAATTCGCCCGTTCCTTGCCATTGAAACAGGTTTTTGCATTTTTCCCCGCTGGGGAAAAGCCCCCCTACGGCAAGCCCGACTCCAGCCCCCCGTTCCTGATACGAAGTTTCCCTAGGAAGGGGAATTCCGCCATCGACGAGTTTTTTTGAAGACACAGCCCCATCTGCCGCAAAAACTTGCGGCAAGAGCAAAAAAGCAAAAACAAAAATCAGAAGAAATGGATAACGCACAAGACAAATCTAAGAAATCATTTGTAGATTGGAACACAGCGAATTAATTATCTTTGGGCTATGCTTCAAAAGACATATATCCGCCACTTAAAAGAAAAGATCGGCGAGGATGTGGATCTCGCTGGCTGGGTCACCCATGTAAGAGGGTCCGGAAAAGTTTATTTTGTACAATTCCGCGATGGTACAGGATTCGTTCAAATCGTTTCGGGAGCATCCGACGTTCCCGCCGAAGAATTTGAAATGATTAAACATCTCACCCAAGAGAGCTCCATCCGGGTCCATGGGAAGGTTGTAGAATCCCCTAAAGCACCTCTTGGATTTGAAGTTATCGCTTCGCACATCGAGCTCGTTTCCAAAACAGAAAACTACCCCATCTCCCCAAAAGAGCATGGCACCGATTTTTTGATGGATTGGCGCCACCTATGGATCCGCTCGCCCCGCGAGCACGCAATTCTCACTATCCGCCACCACATTGCACAAGCAATCCGCGAATATTTCGACTCCAGGGATTTCACTTTAGTGGATGCTCCTATCTTTACTCCGAATGAATGCGAAGGTTCGAGTACACTTTTTGCGACACCGTACTTCGATAGCACGGCCTATCTTTCTCAAAGCGGACAGCTCTATATGGAAGCGGCTTGCCAAGCCTTCGGAAGAGCCTACTGCTTTGGCCCTACGTTTCGCGCAGAAAACTCGAATACACGCCGCCACTTAACCGAATTCTGGATGGTCGAACCCGAAGTCGCCTATATGGACTTGGAAGGAGACATCGAACTTGCCGAAGGACTCGTACAAGCTATAACAAAGCACGTCCTCACGCACAATGCGCACGAATTAAAACTCCTCGAACGCGATACCAAGGCCTTAGAAATCACAGCTAATGAACCTTTCGCACGCGTGAGCTACACGGACGCGGTCAAAATAATTCAAGACTCCGGATCCCCCTTCAAATGGGGCGATGATTTCGGCGGCGCCGATGAAACAATCGTCGGAAGCAAATTCAACCGTCCGGTCATCGTGTACGACTACCCCACCGGCATCAAGCCATTCTATATGAAAAAAAGTGCCGAAAATCCGAAAGTCGTCCGCAATATGGACATTCTTGCTCCTGAAGGCTTTGGAGAAATCATCGGCGGCGGTCAACGAGAGGAAGATTTGAATGTGCTCGAAGAAGCGATCAAGAAACAAGGACTCTCGCCCGAAACCTATTCTTGGTACTTGGACGTACGCCGCTACGGTTCTGTTCCTCATGCAGGCTTCGGACTCGGACTAGAACGCACAGTCGCCTGGATCTGCAACCTTCCCCACGTCCGCGAAACGGGTGCCTTTCCCAGACTTCCCAATCGACTGAAGCCATAGAAACCAAAAAAACTTCTCTTTTTTAGTGTTTTTTTGTATTTTAAGAGCGTCTTTTTAGGAGTATAACATGCGTACCTTTTCACGCTGCATTTGCTTTATCGTCGCACTCGCATCCTTCTCATTCGCACAGATAGCCCCCAAACCGACACCCGCCCCAGAACTGATGAAAGATTCCTCGGGCGCTATCTGGAAAATGGACTTTTCAACACCTCTCGCCGGCATAAGCGACCCCGGGATGCTCTTTTCACACTTTAGTGCAAAGCCTTTGCTCATTTTTTACTTCAGCCCCAAGTGCCCACATTGCCAAGATCATTTCCCAAGCATCCAAGCTCTTATTAAAGAATACGAGCATCAAGGACTTACGGGTATAGGAATCGCACTCGGCGGAGGTATCAAGAAAAA
>JALNVO010000309.1 GCA_023231365.1 Fibrobacteraceae bacterium
GCTCTGCCTTGCGTTCAAGTAAAAGGTTCTGGTAGTATTTAACGGAATCGATGAGCGGGGAATCCGGATAGTTGGAGGCAAATCGCTCGAAGTCCTTCATTGCTTGTGTGGTATTGCTTTCATCGCGGGCGACATTGTATTCCATATTGAAGGAAGAAATTGCCTTGCGGAATTCTGCGGTTTCTATGTAAGGGGAACTCGGGAAATTGTTGACGAAGCTGCCGTATTCTCCTCGCGCTTCCAGCCATTCTTCTAAGTTGAAGTAGCTTTCGGCAAGCAAGAACTGAGTCTGTTCCATATAGCCGGTTCCGATGCACAGGTTGAGAATTTCTTCAAGCGGTTCCTTGACTTTACCGTAATGCCCCGCTTTGAACTCCTTATCTGCGTTTTCGTACCGCGTTTTGCACATTTGGGCGCGATCTCCGCCTCCTTCGTTCCCTGCGCAGGCATAGAGCGAAATAATGATGGCGAGAAGAAGAGTATAGCGATTTTTTTGGTTGTTTAGGTGCATTGGTCCGTCTTTTCTGTGATGGAACTGAATTCAAGTTTTTAAATTAGCAAAAACAGAGTAGAAAAACTTTTTATGATACTTGTCCGGTATGTGTTGAAGGAACACATCGCGCCTTTTTTCCTCGCGCTTTTTGTGATTACCTTCCTTTTTGTCGTCGATTTTCTCGTGACGATCCTCGACAACGTGCTTTCCAAAGGGCTCCCTGTTTCGACTGTGCTCGAAATTTTCGCCTTGAACATTGCCTGGATGCTCTCTCTTTCAATTCCGATGGCAGTGCTTGTTGCGTGCCTTATGGCTTTTGGACGCCTTTCTGGAGATCAGGAAATTACGGCGATGAAGGCGGCCGGTGTTTCTCCGCTATCGCTGATGCGTCCCGTACTTCTTGTCGCGGTGCTTCTTTCTGAACTTTTGATTCTCTTCAACAATTGGATCTTGCCGGAGGCGAATCACCGGTCCGTAGAACTGATGAGCGCGGTTTCTCGCAAGAAGCCTCACGCTTTTATTGATGATAAGCGCTTGGTAACGCAATTTCCTGGGGTCCAGCTTTGGGTGGACCGCATTGATCCGTCCACTGGAACTTTGTACGGAATCCAGATTTTTGAAACGGAGGACAGAGGTTCTCCGAGAATTGTACTCGCAGATAGCGCTACGATGGATTATGTAGACCATGGGGCGACCCTTATGCTCCGTTTAAAGAGCGGGGAAAACCACATTGTAGATGCAGATGAGCCCGGCAATTATTTCCGCATCCGATTTTCTTCGGAAGATTTTGCGGTGAAGAATGTCGATGACCGCTTGGAAATGCGAAACCGCAATCACCGGAGTGACCGGGAAATGCCGGTGGAGATGATGCTCGATGTAATTGAGGACGCAAAAAAGGGTGAAGAAAAGATTATTGAGGAAAGCAAGAGCTCGCTCTTCCCGGATCTGGTCCGTTTGAGGGAGCTTGTAAAGGGCGATTCCGTAGTTCCCAAGGATGGGAAATTTAATTTGGACCCGGATTCTCTTCGGCATATAAGGGCTCTGCGGGATGTTTCGATGGCGGAACGCACCCGTCTCCGTTTAGTCCGCCGCACTTCGGAACGCGCAGAAAATGAACGGAAGAGACAAGCTCAATATTGGGTGGAGGTGCATAAAAAATTTAGTACGTCCGTCGCTTGTTTTGTATTTGTCCTCATCGGGGCACCTCTAGGCATCATGGCGCGCAAAGGTGGTATTGGTACGGGTGTTGTTTATAGCATCGCATTTTTCGTGCTGTATTGGGTTTGCCTCATTGGGGGCGAGAACTTGGCGGACCGCCTAATTATTACGCCAGAATTCGCTATGTGGATTTCTAATGTACTCATTGGAACTTTTGGAATTTTCCTCACTTGGAAAATGTGGAGAGACCGCTATTCGGGAGTGTCACCTCTTGCGCGAGTGACCGCATTTTTCCGCCGCATCGTTTTCCGTTTTTGGCACCGCAAGCCCAAGGGAGAATTCAAATGAAGTTCTCTCGTTACCTTGTATTCAATTTTATCAAGATGTTCTTGCTCGTGCTTTTAGGCGCAATCTTCATGTTCATCGTGATAGATTTTGTGGGCAATATCCGCGTATGGCTTGCCCGCGATTTGAAGGACGCTGAGGATTATTACATCGCCTATTTTCCATATATCCTTTATCTGGTGACGCCGGTAGCTTTGTTCATCGGGGTCGTTGCTTCTGTGGGGAATATGGCCCGCCATTTGGAAATGATGGCTATCCAGGAATCGGGCCTAAGTCCTTTTCGCGTACTAGTCCCCATTTTTGGTGTTGGTTTGCTCCTGACTGCGGGCTCTTGGTACTTGGATGCGAACGTGCTTCCCGATGCGAATCACAAGCGCTATGAAATTATGGAGCCGATGTCGCAGCAGCGGAGAGATCCGAGAATTAAGGATAAACGCGATTTTGCCTATATCGGCGGCGACAAGACCAGCTGGTATATGAAAATGTATGGGGGAGATTCAAAGCTCGGCCGTGACGTACTCCTCCTTATCTACAGGAACGGAGATCTTGCGGAACGCTACGATGCCCGCCGTCTGCGTTGGATAGCCCCTGTCGTTGACACCGTGAAAACGACGGCGGAAAAAGATACTTCTTCTCATCCATTGCCGAAGAAGGTTGTGAATGTGGAAGATAGCGGATATTGGCAGCTTGAAGAAGGATATCAGCGCGTCTTTCAGAAAGATGGAACGATCACCGTGCGCCATTTTGTCCGTGAAAGCCTAAAGCAAAAGACTTCGCTCCGCCCGGAGGACTTTTTGGATGAGCGGCAGCGCGGCGATGAAATGGATGCGAAAACGATTCTCCGGCGCATTGAAGCCCTGCGGCGTTCGGGAGAAAGTACGCGGAAATTGGAAACCGCGTATTATTTCAAGTTTTCTGGCTCGATGATGAATTTCTTGGTTCTCCTGATAGGCGCGGCCTTGGCTCACCGGTTTAGCCGTTCTGGGGGGCTTTCTCAGAAATTTGGGGTTGGTATTTTCCTTGTGTTTAGCTATTATGTAGTGATAAGAATAGGACTTAAA
>JALNVO010000310.1 GCA_023231365.1 Fibrobacteraceae bacterium
GTTGTCATTCCAGCCCGCCGCGGATTCTATCTTCCATGCCCCCCCCCAGAATGTTGTCCCATTCGCCTTCGTTCATCACGTGCCAACCATCAGGACAGATACCCTGTATCTGAACATAGAAGGGGGCCTCCTCAGGATAGCTTGTAAACACAGGCAAGGGGATCGTGTCCGGGCACGCCGACGAGCTCCCTATCTCCACGCTGTCGCAAGCCGCGGGGAAGCCCATCGCCGTCGACCAACGGTAAAGGCCGCCGAAGTGGTGCCCGCAGTACCACGCGTCGTCGCCGTAGCAGTACTTCGTCGAGTCCGTCTGAGCCTCACCGAGCCCGACCTGCTTACCGTAGTTCAGGTTCTCCGCGAAAATCTCATATTCGAACAAACTCCCCGGATTCACGACTATCGTCTTGTACGTCTGGCCGTCGCGGGGGTCCGTGAACTCCCCGTACGAGAGCCCGCCGTTGAACAGGCTGTCCATGTCGTAGTAGCTGCTCGAGCTCAACGCGGAGCTCGAGGAGGCGACGGACGACGAGCTAGAGGAAACCGGCACGGGCACCCACGTGTTTCCCTCGCAGGTGTAGTAGACCCTCACGCCGCTCAGCGTCAGGTACACCATGTCGCCTTCATCGCAGGTGTAGCTGCTCGAGCTCGTTCGTGTGCCGCTCGAGCTGGAAGCCGCGGAGCTGCCGCTCGAGCTCGATCCCGGCGTCACTCCGCTGGAAGACCCCGTCTCCGGCACGCTGCTCGAGGAGCCACCGATCTCCGGGTCGCTCCCAGTGCTCCCGCCGTCGCACGACGCGAGAACCAATGCCGCCGTGGCCAGCAAGGCCGCAATCCCCAGTCCGTCACGCTTCCGGTCGGCCCTCCGCAGGGCGAATTCTTCTGACCTGACGTCTCTCGGTTCTCTCTCATCGTTCTATTCTCCATACCAGCATCCTCGTATTTGATCCTCATTGAACTTTTCTCCATGCCCCAAAATTCCGTTCCGCTCAAAGACGCTCCGTTCTTGGGAAAAATGCTCGCGCTTCGTTCCTCCTCACCCCCGTGGCGAAGGACATGGAAAATCTAGGAAAAAATTTCCCGACATGCAAACAAGCGTATACATATCATTCACATGGTGCAATCGCCATCCCTCTCCTCGCTCCAGGGCCAACGAAAGAAAGGTTCAGGCATTAACTTGAAATAGATCTGATCCCACTGGGCAGTAAAAAACGCAGAGCGTTCCCTCCCAATAAATTGATTCCAGATTGATTGCCCCCGAAATCCCGTTTAGAACGTTTCTCACGGCAACAACAATCGCCTCTGTGTTCGGAGAGACAGGAGCGAAAACACAACATGACTGAATTATGGGCACCTTTAAAATTGACAATTTTCGTCACGTTTCATCTTTTAATACAACATCACCAGCTTCAAAAGGAAAGCCCTCATATATAATCTGATTAAACCAGCAACCGGTCTTTTAATGAGACTCGGAGGATGCGGACAAAATTTGGACATCCCTACTTGCGGGAATGCCGAATGATCTGATGCTTAAAATGGAATCACTAGTCTCAAAAACAAGAATTTGATCAATCGTAAACTTGCGGAATCAAGTTAAAATTGTCATTTTTCATAATCCAGCAAAAATCATCCCTCGAAATCCAAAACTGAATCAAACCCAGTGTTTACAAGCATTCCAAAGGAATTGAAGGATCTATTTTGGACACTAGTGAAATGGAATATATTCAAGACCGATCATTCCGAAGCACCCAAGGAATATCCGTGAAAGCTCTCTTTGTAGAGTGAACCCGAAAACGAGGCTGCCCGCCGATATTATAATTTAAACGACCCTTCTGGAGCATCGCTATGAAAAACATAATTTTTCTCGGTCTCGTCAGTTTCTTTGCGGACATGAGTTCCGAAATGGTCTACCCGCTGATCCCGCTTTATCTGACAATGGCTTTCGGAGCGACACCCGCGCTGGTGGGAGTGATCGAAGGAATCGCGGAAAGCGTTGCGAGTTTGCTGAAAGTTTTCAGCGGGTATATCGGCGACAGATACCACCGGAAAAAGCCAATCGCGTTTTTGGGTTACGCGGCGGGACTCCTATACAAGATCCTTCTGATTTTCGCCTCTTCGTGGGGCGGAGTTCTCGTCGGCAGAGTGACGGACAGGCTAGGCAAGGGTATCCGGACCGCACCGCGCGACGTTCTTGTGAGCGAAAGCGGGGGAAAGAAGACTCTCGGAAGGTCCTTCGGTATTCACAAAATGCTTGACATGGCGGGTTCCGCCATCGGAATTCTGATTGCCTTTTTCATTTTCCGGAGCTGGAACGGAAATGACGGGTACAGGACTTTGTTCTTGATTTCCTGCATTCCGGCGGTACTTTCCCTCTTGATGTTCTTCTTCATCCGCGAGACGACCGCACCTGCTTCCGCCGGAGTGAAGCGCCCCGTTTTCGGGGAATTGAGGAGTCTCGATTCCAGGCTCAAGCTTTATCTCCTAGTGGTGTTTCTTTTCACTCTAGGAAATTCCTCGAACGCTTTTCTGCTTCTCCGGGCGAAGAATGTCGGGTTCGACGCCTCCTCGGTGATCCTCCTTTATTTCGCCTACAATCTGGTGTCTTCCCTGCTCGCGCTTCCTCTCGGCGGACTTTCCGACAGGATCGGAAGGAAAAGAGTGCTCGTTTCCGGGTATTTCGTGTTCACCGCGGTCTACGCGGCATTTGCATGGGCGGACGGAAAGATGATGATCGCTACGGCGTTCATCCTGTATGGGGTTTTCACGGCAGCAACGGCCGGCGTGGAGCGAGCTTTCATCGCGGAAATCGCCCCCTCTGCGGTGAAGGGGACGGTTCTCGGCCTTGAGTCCACGCTCGTCGGCGTCGCCCTTTTCCCGGCAAGCGTGATTGCAGGCGTACTCTGGGACACTCTCGGTCCAGTGGCTCCCTTTGCCTTCGGAGCCTCCCTTTCCTTCATTGCGGCTCTCGTCCTCGCTTTCGGACTTCCTTCCGGAAAACCGCGCTTCGCTGCGTGAGGGGGCGTTACACGGATGTGCCGGGACGCTTGCGGCCCGGGGA
>JALNVO010000311.1 GCA_023231365.1 Fibrobacteraceae bacterium
AGCTTTTTCAGAGCTTTTTCAAATGCCTTTGAAAAAACAACGCGTTCCTTGGCGACAAATATCAGCGGATTCTTTTTTTGCAAAGAGTCCAATTTGACAAAATCCTTTTCAGTCATTAGTATCGGCAAATTTTTGCCGATACTTTTTTTAACCTCAGCGGCAAAATTTCGGGAATGATCTTTTAAAAAGATCGTTTCGCAAAAAGTCCAGCCCCGATTTTCCGCGTCTCTCTTGAACCGCAAGGGATCGCCTATCGACGTCATCAAGATCGCCTTTCTACTAGGCAGTTGTTTTCCCATGTTATTAGAAATTTGCAAAATACAGAAGCACAAATCTTTTCCCGTTTCTTCCGCTCCACACATTACATTATATGCATCTTTGTGATCTTTCTCTAAACTGATGCATTTCCCATAAGGGATCAAATCCGGTATTTTACTTGCGGGCTCATTCCAGCGCAAAATAAGTACCGCCGCATTGACAAAGCGGGAATCTTCCAACCCTCCATCGCAAATAATAAAATCATAACTTCCGTCTATTTCATGTGCCGTCTTATAGCGATTGGCGGTGCAAAAAGCAGGAACTCCATATTCCTTAAAAAGAAGAAACTCATCCCACGCCTCTTTATGGCAGAGTACCGCTATATGCAAACCCTTTGCAATGAAGCGCCCTGCAAGAGCCAAAGAAAAAGGAGTCTTGCCTGCCCCCCCAGCCAGATAAGAACCGACAACAATAACTTTTGAAGCTTGCAAAGACTGTCCCTTTTTAAAAAACAGCCTTTGCGAAAGGACGTAGCACGCCCGATATAAAAAAGAGGTTACATATTTCAAAAATCGGATCACGTTCCATAAATTAAGATATTTTAGAAAAGATGACAAACAAACTTTTCCACATTGCTTTTCCTTTGCTCATTTCTAGTCTCATCTTTTCAAGTTGTGGCGAAGATTCTAAATCGCAAAACAGCGTGCAAGAAGATATATCCAGCAGTTCCAAAGAAACTGTATCGAGCTCTTCCATCGCTTGGAGTTCCTCAATTACTTCCAGTTCCTCCATTGCATCCTCTTCTAGTACAGACACTAGCGGAGTTTGCACCAGCTGCGATTCATATACAGCAAGAGATCCGGTCATTACTGAAAATGGCGGATCCGGTTCGATAACCACTTACGGTTCCATCAGCGCCAAAGAAGCGAGCCAGGGCGGCGCCTGCAATTACGGAGAAACAGGAATCCACTATTATTCGGCAATTCACGTAAACATCAGCGCAGGCGATGGTCTCGGTCCCTGGCAAGGCGGAAAAGCTTGTGGCGGGTGCGTACACGTAAGAGCCAAAACAGAAAGCGGTTGGAAAGAGACGACCGTGCGGATTACAGATAAATGCCCTGACGAATATTGCGGCGTCGATTTAGGCGGAGCTCCAGCTTATGATTTAATGGGAATACAGGTCGGGCGCTATGAAGGAGAATGGGAATTTGTGTCCTGCGAAGGCATCGAAAACGTGTATGACGATTCCACATCCATTTTTGTAAAAGATGGAGCGAACGCTTACTGGAGCTTGATTCAAGTGCGAAACCCACCCGATGCCGTTACGTCTATTTCGATTCTGAGTATGAACGATTCTACGCTCTATGAATTGGAATGGGCAACCGAAGCGGAAAATTTCTTTACTGTGCCAAAGGCAATACTCGCCGATACAAGCAACTACGAACTTACAGCAACATTCAAAAATGGCGGGACTTTCACTTGGAAAATAAAGGGAACGGCGCTGTCAGAGCCAGAAAACAATATTTATTTGAAATAGTTTCTCTTGCATATTTATACCTTTAATAGAGCACACTCTTTCGTTTTAAAGGCAATCATTATGCGCGTTCTCGTTTTAAATTGCGGAAGTTCTTCCGTCAAATTCGCCGTTATCGATACGGTCACTAAAGAAGCTCTTTCAAGCGGTCTTGTCGAAAACATCGGCGTAGACGGACACATCAAGGCAAAGGGCCCTGTAGGAAAGATAGACGTCCATTTCAATTGTCCCACGCATGCGGAAGCCGTGGCTGAAATGCAGAAATTCCTCCTCGAGCAAAAACTCATCGACTCCATTGAAGCTGTCGGCCACCGCGTAGTTCATGGCGGCAAATACATCAAGGCTGCTCCAGTGACAAAAGAAGTTATCGATTACCTCCGGAGCATCATCCTTTTTGCCCCACTCCACGAAGGCGCTCATGCAACAGGTATGGAAGTGGCAAAAAAATTCTTCCCCACACTTCCACAGCTAGCCGTTTTTGATACCGCATTCCACCAGACAATGCCTAGAAAGGCCTTCCTCTATGGAATTCCCTACAAATATTATCAAGAGCTTCAGATCCGCCGTTACGGATTCCATGGAACTTCGCACAGATTCGTTTCTGCCGAAACCGCCCGCATTCTAGGAAAGAACCCGGAAGACCTGAACTTGATTACAGCACACCTCGGCAATGGCAGTTCTTGTTCCGCGATTAAAGCTGGTAAATGCGTCGACACAACGATGGGATTCACCCCGCTCGACGGTCTTGTGATGGGTACGCGTTCCGGTTCTCTCGACCCCGCAATTCTCTTCTTCTTAAACAAGAAGCTCGGCTTCGACATTGACAGACTAGATCGCTTGGTAAACAAAGAAAGCGGGCTCCTTGGGCTTTCTGGTCTCAGCAACGATATGCGGACCATTACGCAAAAAGCTGCCGAAGGACATGAAGGCGCACAAATTGCACTCGAAGTTTTCTGCTACAAACTCGCCCGTGAAATAGGCGGAATTACGATGGCGCTCCCCAGTTTGGATGCTCTCGTTTTTACAGGCGGCATCGGCGAAAACAGCGCTGTCGTCCGTGAAAAAGCCCTTGAAAATTTGGCCATTTTCGGATTCAAAATTGACAAACAGCGGAACCTCGAAAGCGGCAAAAACTCCGGGCACATCATTTCAACCGGAGGATCCAGACCTCTTGCAATGGTTGTCCCCACAAACGAGGAACTCTTGATTGCTCTCGACACCGAAGAATATGCAAAGAGCATCAAGAAGTAATTAAGTATA
>JALNVO010000312.1 GCA_023231365.1 Fibrobacteraceae bacterium
AGGGCATTATGAATAAAGCGACCTCATTATCGCAGCAAGCATGCTTTTAAGCCGCGTGCTTGGAATTCTACGAGAAATGCTCCTTGCCCGTGCAGCAGGCGTCACAGCAGAAAAAAACGCTCTCGACCTCGCATTTCTCATCCCGGATATTTTGAATCATGTGGTAAGCACAGGATTTCTCTCCATTGTATTCATCCCCATCTTCTTTAGCTACAAGGTTAGACACGACGAAGAGGGCTCCTGGAAATTTTTTAGCAACATTTTGAATACGCTCGGCCTGTTTTTCCTCATTCTCATCATTCCCTCTTTTATATGGATGCGCGAACTCATTACGCTGTTCACTTCCGCAGCAGACTTGCCTGCAGCCATTTTGGACCGAGCTACTTACTTTGGCCGAATTATTTTGCCTGGGCAGCTATTCATTTTTGCAGGCAGTTTCCTTGTCGCCGTGCAGCACACGCGCAAGCAATTCACGATTCCATCCCTTACGGGAGTCATCTATAACTTGGCGATCATCGTAGGTGGGATCATCGGCAGTCGCTACGGCCTCGCAGGATTCGCCTGGGGCGTACCTATCGGCGCCTTCATCGGATTCTTCCTTTTCCAGATTATCGGAGCAAGGCGCGGTGGCGTCCATTACTTCTTTTATTTAAACCCGAAGCACCCGGACGTTATCCGCTATGTGAAGATGATGGTTCCCATGTCGCTAGGCGTGGGTAGTATGTTTGCATTCGACTTCATCATCCGCTGTTTCGGCGGCGTCTTTGGCGCTTCAGGCATCTCCAGTCTCAACTATGCCTATCGCGTAATGTACACGCTAGTCGCCGTATTCGGCTTTTCTGTTGGAGTTTCCAGCTATCCAGATATGGCAAGGCTTGTCAAAGAAAATAACTACAACGAACTCAACAAAAAAATTTGGAGCAGCCTTTCGCGTATGTTCGTCATTCTAATCCCTGCGGTTATTACTGTATGGGCATTAGCATTTCCCATAGTCCGGATTCTTTTTGAACGCGGAGCCTTTGCGCGAGAAACTACGGAATTCGTTTCTACACTGCTCCACTGGTATTTGCCCGCAAGTCTCGGGCTTTGCCTGCAAGCCGTGCTCGTGCGCTCCTTTTACGCAAAGGAAAAGATGTGGACACCCACTCTCATCAACACGGGCATTTTTGCCTTGACAATTCCCGCATACTGGCTTTTTGCAAAACCACTCGGCATTTATGTGGTACCCATTGTAGGAGCAACTGGTGCAATTGTACAAGTGCTCTCTATGGTATCTTTTTGGGTGCGCTCCAATGGCACGTCTGGAATGTTTCACGCAGTAAAGAATATTAGCCTAGCACTTATCTCATTTGCAGTAATGATCGCCATTTCCATAGGCATTGAGCACTTCTCCGCAGACTTTGTACGAAACGCTTCGATATGGGCAGTGATTGTCTATGCAGGAATTGTAGCACTTGTGCTGTTTCCGCTCACGCTCCTCATTCAAAAAACGATCGGCTCGGACGATGCCCGCGACATTTTGCAAGAGCTTCTCGGTCGCATCGCAAACAAATTACATTTGCAAAAAATTTGAAGAAGGCCTAAAAACAAAGAAGCTCCGGTTTCGCCAGAGCTTCATTTAAGACTTTTTAAGGGGCGCTCTACTTCTTCGCATTTTCCTTGAGCAAATCGCGAATCTCTGTCAAAAGGACTTCTTCCTTCGACGCCGCAGGCTGTTCTACAGGAGCAGCCAAAGTTTCTGTATTTTTGCGCATATTTGCCATAAACCCGAGGAATTTCTTCATCACAAAGAAAATTACTGCAGCCACAATCAAAAAATCCAAAAGCTCTCCCAAGAATTCGCCATAGGGAATCGCCACTCCATTCCATTCAAAAGAAAGTGCCTTGATGAAGTCCGTCGCTTTCTCGCCATTCGCTGAGCCCGAAGGCATCGCAAAGAGTGCCGTGACACATGGCATCACGATACTGTTCACAAAAGAAGAAACTATCTTGCCGAAAGCGGCACCGATAATTATACCGATAGCCATATCCACAATATTTCCCTTGAATGCGAACGCTTTGAACTCTTCAATCAGGGACGAAGCTTTTCCCTTGATACCAGCAACTTTTTCAATCATATCGAACTCCTGTAAAATTTTAGTTTTAAGAATAGGGCACCTCTAAAAACTGCTTTGGTTAATTGAACCGCATGCAAATCGAGCGCAGCAAAGACAAGCTTGCTTGTCTTTATTGCGGAGATGCCTTTCTCGACGATAAAATTGTTAATTTACCAAAAACCGAACGAGATCGCTTGGTGCTTTAGCACTTAGCGTGAACAATCCCTTTAGAGAGCAATGGTAGGAACGATTGCTCCCTAAAACGAGAGCTGCTGGCATACTTGCATGCATAAGCCTGAATTGCACCGACAAGTGCGCAAGCACAAAAGTGGTTATTAGCACGCAAGGTGAGTGTCGCACAACCGAGCTTGCTTGAGCATGACCGAAATGCAGGCGATGACGGGAAGCGCGTCAATGGAGGTATTGAAGCCTTCGGCATCCGCTTCGGTACCTCAGGTCTTGATAACGAACGAGTTCGCTACCTGCGATGCTCGCCTTGAGCGCTCTTCGCCACTTTTAGAGACGACAGTCGCAAAGGTCGAATGCAGCGCAAAAGCTTTCTTTGCCTTTGTTGAGGCAGAACAACAGAACTTCAGTCCACCAGTGCGATGCGTTGTTGACAATTGTTGCGGTGTCACGTTGTTCCATCCTCACCCCTTCGGGGCCGGACTAGAGTCCGGCTCTTCGAACCCTGACGTTCCCCCAAGGGAACCGGCTTCTCGTTGTTGCGGTGTCACGTTGTTCCATCCTCACCCCTGCGGGGCCGCACTAGAGTCCGGCTCTTCGAATCCTGACGTTCCCCCAAGGGAACCGGCTTCTCGTTGTTGCGGTGTCACGTTGTTCCTTCCTCACCCCTGCGGGGCCGCACTAGAGTCCGGCTCTTCGAACCCTGACGTTCCCCCAAGGGAACC
>JALNVO010000313.1 GCA_023231365.1 Fibrobacteraceae bacterium
ATTTTCAAAGTCGAAAAATTGTGCCGGGTCGAGCGGCATATCACCTACGCGGGTTTCAAAGTGCAGATGCGAACCTGTGGAGCGCCCAGTGTTTCCGCCAAGTCCAATAGGCGAGCCTGCTTTGACTTCTTCACCTACGGCGACAAGTTGCTTGGAAAGGTGTGCATAGACTGTGCGGGTGATTCCGCAATTTTCGTGCTGGATGACCACATATTTTCCATAGCCTCGGCGTTCATATCTTACCTTGGCGATAATACCTGGAAATGCGGCGCGAATAGTGTCGCCGACTTGGACTTTTATGTCTAGCCCTTTGTGGATGCGGTAACGGCGCATCCCATACGGAGATGTGATTCTCATATTGGTTGTGGGCATCACGGATTTCGTCATATCTATATAAAGCGTATCAAAAAGGGAGGCTAGGGAATCGCCAGTAGAATCTATTGAAGCTGTTTCATCTTCTAAAACGTCTTCCGGTTCGCTATCGCCAGGTTCGTCTGCAGCGATGTTTTCGGATTCGGAATCATCGGAGGTAGAATCCGGATCGTCAAAAACGGTCTTGATTCCTTCGGGAACGATAAATGAAGGTGTTTTAATGGAAGGATCGCCACCTAAAGTGGAGTCTTCAGCCTTGATTGTGGGGGTAATTTCTGTCGACAGAGGTTCGCTATAATTGACAATATCTTTATTTTTAAGGATATCGTCGGCGTAAAGGGAGGCGGTAAGCAATAGAAAAGCTGAAACTGGTATAATCGATTTAAAAACCATAATGATGTTTTAAAATAAAGTTTAAAAACAAAATTTCAAAAAGAAAAACAAAATTTTTATGCAAAATAAAAAATACGATTGGATAAAAGGAATTGGATGCCCATTTTTCTTTTAGCTCTTCCAAAAAAGAACGTATTATTACACAATCCTTGGTTCTTTCTAAATTTAGCGCGTAAAAATTTCAAAATAAAAGAGGCTTTATGGCTAAAAAAGTGCAAGATGCTCTCAAAGATTTGGTTTCTCTTTGCAAAAGGCGCGGATTTATTTTCCCTGGTTCTGAAATTTATGACGGACTTGCCAACACTTGGGATTACGGCCCGTATGGTGTGGAACTCAAGAGAAATATCAAGAATCTTTGGTGGAAGCGTTTTGTGGAAAGCCGTCCCGATGTTCTCGGACTAGATTCTTCGATTCTTTTGAATCCGCGTGTTTGGCAGGCTTCTGGCCACGTTTCCAACTTCTCCGACCCGCTAGTCGATTGCAAAGCTTGTCACGAACGTTTCCGTGCAGACCATCTTTTGGAGGCAAAACTTGGCGAAGGTTGCACTGTAGGAAAAAATTTCCAAGAAATTGCCCAGATGATGGTCGATAACCAGATTGAATGCCCCAAGTGCGGCAAGAAGGACTTCACGGAACCCCGCGCATTCAACCTGATGTTCCAGACGCAGCTCGGCGTTCTTGAAGGCACCGGGAGCAAAGTATTCCTCCGCCCGGAAACGGCTCAAGGCATTTTCATCAACTTCAAGAATATCATGGACAATGTCCGCCCCAAGATTCCGTTTGGAGTGGGACAGATCGGCAAGTCCTTCCGCAATGAAATTACGCCGGGTAACTTCATTTTCCGCACCCGCGAATTCGAACAGATGGAACTCGAATTCTTCTGCGAACCAGGCACTGAAAAAGAATGGTACGATTACTGGCGCAAGTATTGCATGGACTTCGTGTTCGGACTCGGTGTTACTAAGGAAAAGCTCCGCCTCCGCGAACATGCGAAGGAAGAACTCTCCCATTACTCCAACGGAACTTCCGACATTGAATACGAATTCCCGTTCGGTTGGGGCGAACTCTGGGGCATTGCAAGCCGCACCGATTACGACTTGACCCAGCACCAGAAGGAATCCAAGGTCAAGATGGAATATTTCGATGCCGTAGCCAACAAGCGCTACATTCCATACGTAGTGGAACCGTCTCTCGGCGTTGACCGGTTGCTCCTTGTGCTCCTCTGCGATGCCTACGATGTGGAAACGCTCGAAAACGGCGAAGAACGCGTCGTCCTCCACTTCAGTCCGAAGGTCGCTCCGGTAAAAGCAGCCATTCTCCCGTTAGTCAAGAAGGGCAAGGTAAAGGAAGTCGCTGAAGAAATTTATCAGAAGCTCATCCAGAATTTCAATGTGGAATACGATGAGACTCAATCCATCGGTAAACGCTACCGCCGCCAGGATGAACTAGGCACTCCGTTCTGCATTACTGTGGATTTTGACACGATCGGAGAAGGCGATGACGTGAAGCCCGAAAACAAGGGGATGGTCACCGTCCGCGAACGCGATTCGATGAAGCAGGAACATGTGAAGATCGAAGATCTGGAAAATTGGATCTTCGCGCACTTAAAGTAACAAGAGGTTGCTATGAATTTCAATCAGTTTTCTCAGAAGTTCAAATCGTTCCGCAAGAAGATGCAGGACCTTTCTCCTTTTCAGAAGGCTGTATTGCTTATTCTGATTGTGGCGATTCCTGCGGGAATAGCCCTTGCATCTATTTTGATATTCAAGTGGAAATCTCGGGATAAAGAGTGATTCATTTATCTCAAAGACTTCCGGCGGATCTTTCTGATTCGCCTTTTTTTTCGGAGCTTGCAAAGGCTAAGCGCGAAGTCAAGGATTATATCGATTTGACGGTTTCTTCTCCGCTCAAGACGGGGCTGTCTTTTGATTTGGCAAGTGCTGTAGAGGCTTCGAAAGGGAAGTGGGACTGTTGGAATCCCGATTCTTCAGGAGCGATCTTTGCCCGCGAAGCCGTTGCTAGATACTATGCAGAGCGCGGCGGTTTTTTTGATGCAGGACACATTCTTCTTACGGCAAGCACGAGCGAAGCCTATTCCATTATCTTCAAGACGCTTTGCGAAGCGGGCGATTCCATTTTGACGCCGCTTCCGGGGTATCCTTTATTGGATGCTCTGGCGGGCCTTGAATACTTGGATACGGCTCCTTATTTTTTAAAGCGTTGCGGTGATAAGTG
>JALNVO010000314.1 GCA_023231365.1 Fibrobacteraceae bacterium
ATTTCTGCAAGAATGAGGGGAGGCTTCTTTGCCTCAAGGATCTCGCAAATCGTCGGGGGAGTAGTGTTTGATTATATATGGAGATATCGTCGAAATACTCGGTGTCCCGCGTGGTTGTTTTTTAAGGCTACACCTGCACACGAAGAATTCAGACGGATCTATTTTTCTATTCCAATGAAGGCGCTAGTGTTTTTATTTTTCACGAGATAGATCCCGCTTTTCCAATTGGATTTTCTTATTTCCGTTTTGAGAGCAGGGATATCAACGGCGTTGAATGATCCGATATAGGAACCATTTGCGTTATAGACTTTGTAGGTCTGAGAATTTCCCATTAAATTTGGGGTGCTTTTGCTTATATGGGTCGTCCCTTTAGTGAAAACGAAGTTGCATAGCTTCCGTTCCGATGCAGTGTTCTTTTATAAGTGTGCAAATTGGAGGTGCAAATTTGGGAATTGGCTCTTTGGGTCGATGGGTTATTACGCAATATCCAGAAAAAAAGCGCCATTCAGGCGCTACGGTTTTATTCTTTTTGGATCTCTAAGTCACCCTTTTAGAGGTGACTTAGAACGAAATTTCCAGAGAAAAGTTACGAATGTTCGTCTTCTGCGTTTTCTCGCGCGTATGCTTCTTGCATTTTTTTGAGCGCAGCTTTTGGGTCCGCCTCGATTTCTTCCGAAGCTTCGTCCACGAGAGTTGCGAATTTATCGTACCAATCAGTGAAAATATCTACGACAATGTGATCCGGACCCGGGAGGGTGAGACGAACGCCACATTCTTCACCAAGGCGCTTATCGTAGTTTTCAAGCTCCGGTTTGAGAAGGGAAAGATCCATTCCGTCGAGGTCTTCTGGATCGAGCCACATAGGCGTCGTTTCTTTGTCCTTCTTGTCACTGGAAGATTCTTGCTCAGAATCGCAATCTTCATAGTTATCATTTTCATCGTAATCGTCTAGACCCGAATCATAAAAGAAATCTTCATCTTCGAGATAGAGAGTTTCAATGAAAATGCATTTTTCACCAAGAGCCTTGGCTGTTTCGACAAATTCAAGGAAAGATCCGCCAAAATAGCGCGAGGTTTCGGCTTCTTCGTTTATTGTTTGGACGGGAACAGGCAAAAAACCTTGTTTTTTGATGTTCTCGGCCATTTGGATGCTGATGGGGAGCTGTGCTTCGTTTGACATATAAATGCATCCTTATTTTATTTGTGATACTTGATGAGGGATGGAGCCTTTTCGCGGATGAGCTTCATAATCCGAGCTTCTGCTTCGTCTCCGCGCGCCGTTTCTCGGACGCTCACGAGGGGTAGGAACAACGGGCTATTGAATAGCGTGCCGAGCGGGATCGGATTCTTGCGGCAGAATGTCGTCTCTATGTAGTCGCGGGCTGCATCTTGGAGATCGTCGCACTTTTCCGTTTCGCCCTTTTGGAATGCTTCGTATAACTGAACGAAAATTTTGCAGGCCTCGGGAATGTTTCCCGAGGCGCTTACGAGACCTGTACCGCCCATTTCAAGGATATCGATAAAGGCGCCATCTTCACCGCTCATAACGGCAAAATCCTTATCCTTCGTTTCGTTGATGACGCGGAGCGTGTCTTCATGAAACTTTTCGCCGATGCGGAACTCTACGGCTTGCTTGAGCCCGATGATGTTTTTGTCTTCGGCAAGGCGGATTAGCGTATCTGGATGGACGTAGCTCGCCGTGCGGCCTGGGACATTGTAAATGACAATCTTTGCACCAGTTTCCCTGCTGAGGGTGAGGTAATGCTTTTCTAAGCCTTCCTGCGGAGGGTTGTTGTAATAGCCTGTAACGCAAAGAACTGCAACAGGGGCTATCTTCAAAACGTTTTCTATCATTTCGATAGATTCGCGAGTGCAATTGGAACCTGCGCCGGCAATGACGGGAACGCGACCATCTACATAATCAAGAGTGAACTTGATAATATCCAAGTGTTGGCTTGGAGAAACTGTCGCACTTTGACCCGTGGTAACTGCCGGAAGAACTCCGCTTGCGCCGACGGCGATGACGTCGTCTATCATCTCGCCCATTTTCTTATAGTCAATGGAATTGCGGAGGTGCTTCGGATCGTCGTCCTTGAGGGGCGTAAAGAGAGCGGGGAATACCCCGTGAAGTTGAGAAGCGTTTGTAATTTGCATGTGTTAAAAATAGACAAAAAATGGAAAGAAAAAATGCCCGGATCGCTTTTTTGGCTATTTTTCGTATCCTTTCAAAAATTTTGCAAGCGTTCCATAAAGGGTCCGTACGTCGATAGGCTTTGCGAGGTGGGCGTTCATCCCGGCTTCTATCGAACGTTTTACGTCCTCTTCAAAGACTTCCGCTGACATCGCAATAATGGGTATTTCTCTTGCATATTTTTTTGGAAAGCTGCGGATTGCCCTAGTAGCGTCTATGCCCCCCATTACCGGCATGCGGATGTCCATCAAAACGAGGTCGTAATAGTTGTCGGGATTTTCTTTGAATTTTTCAAAGGCGATCCGTCCGTTAGAAGCCCTTTCTACCTGAAGATTTTTCATTTCGAGCAGCATTGTCGCTATTTTGGCGTTTAGCTCGTTGTCCTCGACGAGGAGAATTTTTTCTCTATTGAACTGGAACTCGTCGCTGATATTCTGTATGGGCGTAAATTTTTTTTCGGGTTCTTGCGCTATAGCAAAAGGTATTTGTACTGTAAAAGTAGAACCATTCCCTTCTTCGCTTTCTACGGAAATGGTTCCGCCCATTAGTTTTACAAGGCTTTGCGTAATGCTGAGGCCAAGTCCGGAACCGATATTTTTACGTACAACGTTGTTTGTATCTTGTTCGAACGGATTGAATAAGTGCTTCTTGAAATTTTTGCTGATGCCGATGCCATTATCCTGTACTTGAATTTGAAGTCTCGCAATCCCGTTTTCTTTTTGGAGCTGTTTCGCAGAAAAGCGTACATATCCGTCTACTGACTTGGTAAATTTCAGTGCGTTGGAAAGGAGATTCATTAA
>JALNVO010000315.1 GCA_023231365.1 Fibrobacteraceae bacterium
ATGAGTTAATACCCAACCAAAAAAATCAAGCCATTGTACAAGATTGGAAAAATCTTTGTCCTGAATTCTCGCTTTCATGGCCTGAAGAATCGATTCTACATAAAGGGGACGCGCAATTTGATCTCTATAGTCAAACCAAAATTTGAATCGCCCAGAATCAGTAAGGATGGCATCCTTGAAAGCAGTCTGGAACTCTTTAGCCAGGGCAGAATGATTGATTTCCACAAACCAGTTGTCTTTTTCATGATGCGGATTGTTCCATTCATTAATGAACTCAAGTAATTCTTTATCCGCCAAATGCAATAAGTCATCCAAAGACTTTGGGCTCTTACTAGTTACTCTTCCACAGACACACCCTCCATAGGGGAAGTAATCTTCATCTTTTATCTGGGGTTCGCGATCAGCGGCAATTAATTTTCGCAGATACGCATACTGCTCTGGATCTAGAATACTTTCAAATGGCCGGAGCTGCTTACGATGAAAATAATTTTTCCACTTCTCAAAATTTTCGTCACTGTAATTCGAGCCCAAAGACTCTTTATAGTCCTGTAGGCTTGGGCCTGAAATGATTTTCTGGTAAATTCCATCTATTTCTTCTGGAGAAAGTAGTTCCCGTCCAAAAGCCGACGCAGCCGCTTTGATCATTTGCTGAAATTCAAAACAAATTCCAATACGATCATAATTTTCATAATCCAGAATAAGCTTCCGAATGGGTTCCTTGGCTTCTGCCACCGGATATTTGGCAAAAAGATGCTGGCGCAATCGCCGGAAAATCCTCCAAGACTGATTCTGAAGAATCTGATCCAGCTGCGTTATATTTTCCCCAGCCTCAAAAACCTTTTCACCGGCGAATGTCAATGTTTCCACGAGATACTCTCGAGAACTAGCCACATCGTCTGTTGCAGAATCAAACCGCTGGCACCAAATTTCAGAAAAGTCCTCACTTTCATGGTTTTTACGACCTTTTCTATAACGTTCCAAACAAAGCATTTCAGATAGCGCTTCTATGAGAATTTTTGAAACTTGCAGTGGTTGTTTTTCAGCTAAAGGACGTACACCCTCTTTCAAAATTTGACCATACTCATAATCTCTAAAACGCGGACGGGGTTCCAGAGCAGTTCCATAAGCCTCAGGATTTTCTTTGCGCCTCGCCGCCTTTATCTTTACCTCAGGATCTTCCTGAAATGGAATCAGAATTTTAACAAGTTCAATGGCCTTTTGAACCTCACCTTCTGCATCCCAATGTTCAAGCAAGGCAGGAAATTCATGCGAATAGACGAGGATATCTAATTCCGCATACTCCTTAAGTTTCGGAAACAAATTAACAGAGTCTTTACCTTTCAGTGTTAATGCTATGTCCAAAATACCATCATAAACACTCGGGTTGTTTGTCTTGGGAAAACTCAATAGTATCTCCACCACAGCATCAGGGGTTTCTCTGGCGATATTAGCTAGATAAAAAAGTTCTGGCCAATATGGATATTGAACATTGCCATCCGACAAATGCCTTATCCCTGGAGGGGAAGAAAAAAATCCTTGTTCCTTGAGTGGAATGAGCCAAAGGGAACTTTTCAAGCGGCTGAAAAAATACTGTCGGTCAACTTCTTTTTTTATTGAGGAAAAAATGTCCGTCCTTACGACATTCTGATTTTTAAGGACATCTTCAAAAAGCTTTAGACGTTCAAACTGGCTACTGGCTGCGATATAAAGAAAATTTTCCAATACGCCAAATCGATCAGCACACTCTTCCGTTTCAACTAGAGAAAAGGTGCCGCGATTAAGATGAGCATGCGCCAAGAACCACGCCTTTGTTGTGACCCATTCACTCTTAAAATTAGGCGGAATTCTTTTTTTATCACTATAATCGAGAAAAGACTGAAAAAACAAATCATCGGCATCAGAACATCTTACTCTTCCGGCTTGGTGTTGGTGAATTAATTTATTTAACTGATTATAGCATTTCCGTGAAATTAAAAAGCCTTTTTTCCCATCTACCTCAACTTGGCTATTATCCAGCAAATCAAAAGGCCAATCGGTTTGAATTGCATCTAAAATTTCTTTATATTGAGCCTGTTCCCTTTTTATCCCTATTTTAGAAGTTGCCACCCCATTCATAATATCACGGCCAGCGTGAGAAACAAAGGTGACAAAACCGGAAGGACGTTCCTTTAACTGAAAAACCGCTCCTAAAAACACGTCGGCATAAGTCGGCATGTTCAAGTCATCTTTTAACCACTCATAAATGAGGGATTCCTTTGAAGAATACTCCATCAAAATGGTCCTAACTTTTCATTAATGCTCATCTTTTCTCCTTCAAAAGCGTTCGGCCCCTGTCCGTCAGGCGGTACTTCTGCAGGCGACTGCTGGGCTTGTCGGGGAGGGTATATTCAATGACCTCATCATCAATTAATGTCTGCAACAATCTCTTAAAAGAGCCCGTTTTAGTATTCAACCCCAGAGCGGCACTCAAGGTATTCGCCGAACAAGGTTCATTAGCTAAAAGCCGTAGAATCTGCTGTTTCGACTGGGCCCCTGACTGGGCCCCTGACTGGGCCCCTGACTGGGCCCCCAATTCCGTACCGACTTGATGCTTATCAGAAACCTGACTTTCATCGGCATTCTTGCGCCAGATCGTGGTTATCCAGACATCGTGCTCAATCCGGATCTCCGGTTCCTGTAAGCCAGCCTCACGGCAGCGGCGCATCATGTCAAGGATTCCAGTCCCCATGCGTTCGATGTACTTGGTCAGATACATGGGCTCTGCAATGAGGGGATTGGCGGGTACGGAAGGGTGCGGTCCCTTCAGCGTTTCAATGGTGAGAGATGGCGGCAAGGAACCCGGGTTCCAGATTTCCAGACGGTCCTTGAAAAGCATCACCTCCACACTCATGTTGCTGGTATAGTCACGGTGAACCACGGCATTGACAATCGCTTCGGACACCACTTCCGGAGGTATTTCATAAGCC
>JALNVO010000316.1 GCA_023231365.1 Fibrobacteraceae bacterium
ACCTCTAAAAACTCAATTTTTATGAATTTATCAATAACACTTCGCACTGGTTCGTCTCTCAAAGTGGCGAATACATCCAGTATTAGCCACTTTTCGTTCCTGCCATTGCTCGGTTCTTGATAAATTCACTTAACCAAAGCAGTTTTTAGAGGTACCCTAAAAATAGATTTATTAAAATGAGAAAAGGGATGATTTTTCTTAGATGCCTAGGAAAATAAGCTGATAGAAGGAAAATTTCCTTTGTAAAGAGGGGTTGTAAAGGCCTTCTTGTAATTTGGTATGGTTTCTGTGTTTCTACAAAGCTTTATAGTTTAATTTGAGCGAAAAGAAAGCCAGCGTCATTATGACGCCAGCTTATAGGATTCGGGTGACTTTTCGGGATCTCTTATTTTTTTAATATCCAAGAGCGATTGTCTATTTTGAGCAGCAGCGGAATACTGTAGGCTTCTGTCTTTTGTTCCAAATCAATCGGAGAAATGCCCGCTTGCAATTTGAGGATGAGTTTGCCGTTCAAGGAATAGAGTTCTATAGGGCTCTTTGTATTGGCAAGAGCAGCCTTCCAGCTGGTAAGGGGTTTGTTGATGGATTTTGCAATCCCGCTAGTGTTAGAAACGTCTATATAGAGAAAACTCGTCGCGTAGAGTGAGTCAGGGTCCATTCCACGGAGTATTAAACGATATATACCATTTGCTGTGGTTTCTGCATAGATATATAAGGTGTCGTCTATGATCCAAGTTTGACTAGAATCGAGTCTGTTTGAAGTTATCTCGAATGTGAGTGGATCTCCGTCTGGGTCTTGAATTCTATTGCTGAGGGCTATTTTTAGTGTGTCGGAACCTTTTTTGAATGCAACGGTATCTATGAGGATTGAAGTAATAGGCTTGTCGTTGACTGGAGCTATGCTTACAATCATTTCAGCATAAGTTGTGTCGCTAGTCTTGTTCCAAGCGGCGATTTGAATTTTTGCGATTCCGTTGACGTTGAGGACCTTTTTAATGTAGAGGGTGCTTCTGATGACGGATACTGTGACGTTGCTATCCAAAGAGGTTGCGCCATAAAGGATGCTGTCTCCCTCCATATCAGAGAAATGGGACGCGAGGGCTATTGCTTGACTGGAGAAGTCTTCGTCTACAAATAAAGTATCGAATGCGGAGTCGAGTATTGGCGCGTCATTGACCGGCTGGACATTGATGATGAGCATCGCTTTGTTTGAAGTGAGTCCATTTTTTGTGGTTACTGTATAGGTTGCTGTATCCATGCCATTCCAGTTTTCTTTGGATTGCGCATAAGAGAAACTGCCATCAGAGGCAATATTTACTGTTCCATTTTTCGGTTCTGTGACGATAGTAATATTGGTTATTTCAGAAGGGTCCGGATTGGTATCGTTTGCAAGAATTCCATTTTTTGCAGTTACCGTAAGAACGCTATCTTCATAAGCTTTGTAAGTGTCATTGACTGCGATGATTGCGTCTGCGACAGGATTGATGGTGATTTCAAAGGAAGTCAATGCCGTGTCTTTTGCGGCATCGTAAGCAAAGATGGTGACGGTCGCTGTTCCGTTGAAGTCTTTGACAGATTTCAATTGAAGTTTCCATCCGGTTGCGCTCGCTGTGTTTGGCGTGCTGATGAGACTTGCTTGTATTCCCTTGCCGATCGCTCCGTAATTTAATACCTCGCCGTCAACGTCTTCGAAGGCAAGGTCGGTAAAAGCAATGGTCAGTGTCTTAAAATTTGTAAAGTCTTCATCATAAGATTCCGCAACGGTAATATTGTCTGCTGTAATGGTCGGGGCATCATTTACCCCGGTAACCGTAATGATGATTTTGGCTGTATTGCTTGTGTTGTCCCGTGAATCTTTGATGACATAAGTGGCGGTATCTTTTCCAAAGTAATTGGCTGTCGGAGTGTAGGTGAATGAACCATCTTCGTTGAGGGCTATTGTCCCGTGTTTTGCCCCCGTGCTAGTTGAAATGATAAAGGCAAGCGAGTCCTGGCTGTAATCATTGGCGAGAGCGCCTTTTACTGCAGTTACTGTTAAGGAATTATCTTCTGCTACACTATAAGCGTCATCGACTGCTACAGGCGGGTGGTCTACGTCCGTTATATGGATGGTGAGAGTTGCATCTCCAATTTCATTGTCTCTGTCCGTTGCGATAACTTCTACTGTTGCCGTGCCGGAGGCGTTTATTTTTGAGTGGAGATAAAGTGTATCATTGATGACTGCTGTTGTGAAAATTGCAGAACTCGGATCTCCGATTTCAAATGAGAGAGAGTCGTCGTATGGATCTTGAAGAATATCAGAGAGAGCAATTTTAAGGGTTGCGCCATCTTCCATTTCGATTTGATATGTTTTAGAGCTGTAAGGTGATTGAGTAATGGGAGCGGAAGACGGAGTAGAACAAGAGTTGCCAAATCCTATTTGTGCGATTTGCGCGTTTACGGAGTTTCCTGTAGTGCTTTTGTATTCGAAGAGGAGTGCTAGTTGACGGGTGAGGTCGAGTGGCGTTGCGTAGCCCCAGCCCGATTCTTGAACGAGGGAATTGAAAGGAACTTCCTTTGCAACCCATTTGGTGGAGGCGGCGAGCGTAGCTCCGTAGTAATTGGAATTGTATTCCATGCTGCTTTGCTTGAGGTTCATACGGAGTGCTGCAGAGGATTTGTAGACGACACAAAGACTGTCGTGGGAGGAGAGATCTGCCAGGTCCGAGCCCCAAGTCATAGAAATACCTGAGGCAGGGTAACCTGTTCCAGAGAGTGTCGCGGAAAATCCGATGGCGTTGTTCGTTTTTAAATAGGCATCCATTGCACCGGAAGCTGGAGTAACTGAGTTGGATGTGTTGGACGTGTAAGTATTGAAGGATCCGCCCAGTGTGTTGACTGCGGTTGCAGGAAGATTATTGAATGCATCAAAGATGAGTCCCG
>JALNVO010000317.1 GCA_023231365.1 Fibrobacteraceae bacterium
ATACACATCAACAAGCAAATTCTGCTTTTAACGTTCATCGTGATCGCACGTGTTTTCTCCATTTTGCAATTCCCCGGAAAGGACTTGCATCACGAGTACTTCTGGAGTTAATGCCGAGGCTCCGAATACAACGGACACTCCAGCGGCTTCAAAAAGCTTTATCGCCTGTTCTCCGATTCCTCCTGCAATCGCATTCGTAACACCTTGAGCGGAGAGCCAACCAGGAAGCTTTCCGTGCTCATGCGGCGGAGCATCGACCTCTTCTTTTCCGATGATTTTCTTTGTTTTCGGATCCACGGAAATAAAAGCGAATTTTTTAGCGTGGCCAAAGTGAAGGGCCAGTTTTTCATTTGCAACAGGGACTGCGAACTTCATAAAACCTCCAAAGGTTTAATTGTTTTTGTGCATATGCACGTTATAAATATATTAAATTAATTCACAAATACACTAAAAAGGACAAAAAAATGCCGAGATGCCCCAAACATCGCTGCTGTAGAAAGGACGCCGACGGAATTTTTTACAAACCCTGCGGAATTCCGATGCATGACCTCAAAACAGAAACTATTCCACTCGACGAATTTGAAGCAATGCGTCTTTGCGACCTAGACGGATTAGATCAAACTGAAGCGGGGACGCGCATGGGTATTTCACGGGGAACGATCCAAAGGCTGCTCACTGCGGGAAGGAAAAGGTTACTGGAAGCCATACTCGAGCAAAAAGCTATACAAATCCAAAACGAGCTCCGCGATTAGGCGGCTATTGAAGCAGGCGATACAATCCAAGAAGAATACATATCAGAAATAAATGCAATCCACAAAAAACGCAGCACTCGTGCCCGAAACAAAAAATCGATTCGTTGTAAGATTACGAAATTAACTCAAAATCGTCATTTTTCATAATTCAGCAAAAAGCACTCCCTCGGAATTCAAAATCGAGTTAAACCTAGTGTTTACAAGCGTTACAAAAGAATTGACGATCTATTTTGGACACGAATAAAAACGTACATCAAATGCGGCAAATTCAGGGGAAAAACTATATGGCAAGTAAAGAAAACTACAACCGGAGGTGCCCAACATTCAATCCGTCGTTTTTATGCAGCGGACGGATACAAAATTATTTTCTTCCAATGAATAAGTAAACTCGGATATCCCTGCTAGATCATAATTCATTTGGGGATAGGCCTCAATACCCGACAAAGAGCCCTGCTCATCTAGATAAGCGAAATGGACCTTTTCTCCAAAATCAAAAAAGTCTTCATCGGAAAGAGAACCGGCAGGGAAAATGGAAAATCCTGTTCCATTGGCACTATCGGCATCCTTATTTTCTAAAAACCAACCGCTGATAGAAAACAGAGATTTCACCTTATTTCCAATAAACAAAGCGTCCCAATCTTCAAAAGAAGGCAAATGCCAGCCATCAGGACAAATCTCCCTATCGGCAACCCTTAAAGACGGGGCAGCATATAATCGCCCGGCAATTGCGCAAAGCCGTTCATCATTTTGATAGCACACGGATAAACCATCTGCATAGTTCAAGTTCTCGGCCATCCAAAGTTTTCCGTTCATTTCAACAGTCTTGTAAGATGCGCCATCTCTCTCATCAACAAAAGAATCATATTTCACTTTAGAATTCAAAAGATCTTCTTTATCGTAAAATTTTCCAACGGATCCACCCTGAACGCACCGGATAATGCCATAGTCTGTTTCAAAATCAGGAGCAATCTCTTTGTTAAATTGTTTAGCCGCATAATTCAACGTCCAAGTAGAATTTGAAAAGCAACAGGAATCCGAATCGGCCGCTGCCGTAGACCAGTAAAAAGCCGACATCGTAAGTGCAGAAAATCCAAATCGATTCGTTCCAACAGAAGAATCGGGGCAATAAAGTCCGAGAACCGTTTTCATAGAATCATTGTGAGCATAAGTGTCACAAAGTTTAAGAAGCTTGTCGCTATATAAATTTTTAGGAACATAAAGCTTAGAAGACATCAAGTCCACAAGCACATCACCATCTTTATCGCTTTCCTTTATAAAATCAACTAGGTTCTGCCAGTCACTGTCTGAAGGAATCCGCCAACCATCTGGGCAAACACCTTGGTAATCCATTGAGTAAAAAACGCCAGAAAAAGAATCCAGGCTATTCGAATCCAACTGCATGATAACCGACTTGTGATAATACCGGCCCAAGGTGTTACAATCCTCATCCGCGCTATCAACGCACTTTGTTTTACCTATCAAAACAGGGGCTTTCAAACTATCGGCATAATTCAAATTTTCCGCCATCCAAAGGCGGTTTCCGATAGATACTGTTTTATAGATCTTTCCATCTCTCGAATCTTCCAAAGTTCCATATTCCAAGCTAGAGTTTAAAAATTCCCCTTTGGAAAACGCTGAGAAGGAACTGCTAGAATAAGCAAAAGTTTCTGAACTTGAGCTTTCTTTTATCTGTTCAGAGGAGGCATCATCGCCATCACCGATACAGGCGACAAAAAACAAAACTGCAAAAGAGAAAAATAAAAAAATTAATTTATTCATCTTCTTGATCCTCCTTTTAATTGTGCGACTTCTAACGAAATTTTTGGTACAAAATCTACACGGGAAACCTTTGTATATTGATGCAATATAATTTAATTTCTCCCAAGCCTATATTCCATTACGAAATCATCCATCACGAAGCCGCCGCCGATGCCGTTTTTCTCCTCGCGGAGCTTCACGAAGCCCAATCGTTCATAGACCGCGATCGCGATGGCGTTATGCCTGTTCACGTTCAGCGTGACGGACATAAGCTCCGCCTTTCCCGCCGCATCCGCGACGAAGCGGAACATCTCCCGGGAATACCCCTTGCCGCGCGAGGACTTCTCGATATAGAACTTGCTCAGATACATCTCCGTACCGCGCGGGTAAAACGCGATGAAACCCGCCTC
>JALNVO010000318.1 GCA_023231365.1 Fibrobacteraceae bacterium
AAAAACTAGTTTTCGAACCTCAGATATAATTTCATTTTGTATCCCGATCAGCTCAATTACATTCCTTATTTTTTCTTGTGTGCCCATAACGTTAAGGTTAGCTGCGCTCGCTTCTAGAGCCAGTTGCGTTGAGTATCATCCGAGCGTCAGCTACACCGTTTGTTAGGTTGCTCATTGTATTATTACTGTTCTTGACTGCAATTCACCATTAGCCTCTCGACTAGCTAAAACAGCCACTCCATGATAATGATTTAATTGGATTATATAATTCTTATTTGATTCCAAATATTTAGATGATGATATTTGTTTTCCATTTAAAGTCAGTAACACAAAATCTTGATTTGTTTTTGATGAATTCGGGATTTCAATTACTAATTCATCACTTTGTTGCGTTATATATATTTCTTTAGACCTATTCTGTAATGAGTTAATTGCGACTACAATATCACGAAGCTTGTAAATTGTGATCAAACTTTGGTTAGAAATCGAAATATATGCTCCTCCAGGTTGGTACAATAGTCCACATTGTCCATTTGCAGAAAATATCTGTGATCCTGATTCAGAAAATATAGTACAGTGATAATTTACGACCGATCCAGAAATTTTAGAAATTTCGTATCCAGAGTATATTAGCTCAAATTGATTGTCTAAATTAAACCATGTCTTAGTAATGGTTACATTATCTGCATTTTTTACTACTGCTGGAACAGCAATTGTTTTACTTAATGTGAGAGAAGGCAATGAATAAATATTAATTACACGAGCAACCGTATCAAAATAGGCGTAATTTGTCCCTTGAAATGATGAATAACTCATATTTGAGTCTGGAAATAAATTAAAACCTGCTGACTTCATGTCTTTTGTAATGGTCAATTCGCCAACTTTGGATTGAGCCATTAAAATAACTTGCAACAATACAATTGTGATCATCATGCTCTTTATCATTATGCTCTCTCCATATTAATTCAGAATAATTATAAATACTTAGCGTCGAATACTATAAGTTTTAGACATCCGGTGGTAAGTTTATACATAATTTCTCATTAAACTCTTCCGTGGTTGATAATTGAGAAATATTTGAAATATTTCCAATATTAAGATAATAATATTCTTCGCTCCTATTATCATTTTCTATTAAAACTCTGTATTCTCGTTGATGAGAAAATATATTTCTTTTTTGGAACCCATAACGATCTACATTAAAATCACCATGTACAGTTGAATCATCATAATAGTCGACAAGACCTAATCCCCCTTCAATATTCAAAGATTGAATTGCATCTCTACATTTGCTAATAAATGAATTCGCATTAGTAATAACCACACAATAACGACCCAACCCAAAGCATGAATGATGCAGTTCTAAAATCTTCTTGAATTCAAACAGCGTTTCTCTTGAAATTACATCAAACCCGCTGCTATTCAACGAATAAATGCAAAATGCATACTTATCAAGGAGATTTTCACAATGTACCACAATAGGTGATGCAAGATTTGTTCCTAATATTTCTGTATTACCAATTTTCACCATGCCAATCTTGGATGGCTGCAATATCGACACAACGCCTTCATATGGATCTCCACGCAATTCGCCATTCAGATCTCTATAGTTTTTATATTTCCTTAGGGTACTCATTCTCAGATTTCCCTTCATAAAAGATTCTGCGTGTTCCAATTTATCAAATAGTTTTACAAGTGCATAGATTATCACTGTCACATGATTCCTGTATTGATTTTTTGTCAACCTAACGACAAGCTAACCTGCGGCGCAAGATCCCGAGGTCCATCGCCCAGCGACCCCGGGCGGATCCGGCACCGCTCCGCATGTCTAATCTACATTTCTTGCGGGGCCGGTGCAATGAGCCTCCGGGAACGCTTGAGCCCATCGTCAGGTTTCCAGGCGTTCCCGGACAAGGCGAATTGCCGCCGCGGAGGGCGCGGAAGACGAGCGCCGTCGGGTTCAGCGCTGGTTAGGTGGCTTCAAATCTCTATCATTCCTGTCATGTAACAGACGGCACGACCGGATATTTCAACCCTTTCCTTCAAATCCCGGCACTTCAAAAGACCCTTCCGCTCCGAAAGCTGCACCGCCGTCAACTCATCCTTATGGAGGCGTCCGCTCCAGTACGGAATCAGCGTCGTATGCGCGGAACCAGTCACCGGATCCTCGACGATACCGATCTGAGGCGCAAAGAAGCGGGAGACGAAATCAACGTCGTGCCCTTCAGCCGAAATGATGATGCCACGGGCATCAATCTTTGCGAGTGCGCCATGATTTAGTTTGATTTCCTTTATCTGGTCCTCGCCATCATAGATCAGAAGATAATCCGTGCGGCCCTTATATATCTCCGTCGGCCGCACATCGAAACAGTCCCGGAACATCACATCACTGTCAATCCTAGTGATCACATCTGCAGGGAAATTCATGGAGATGAAGCCGTCTTCGCCAGTGACGGAAAGGCCCCCGCTCTTTGAATTGAATATTATCGATTTTTCCCCACATCTTGCAAGTTCAAGAAGAACATAGGCGGCGGCCAATGTCGCATGGCCGCACAAACAGACCTCCGTTCTCGGGGTGAACCATCTTATGGAATATTTCCCGTCCTTGTTTATTACGAAAGCGGTCTCCGCGAGATTGTTTTCATTCGCAATCTTCTGCATCACGTCATCAGGCAGCCACTGGTCTTCTAGAAGACAGACTGCCGCCGGATTTCCGCTGAATACTTTGTCATATATGAATGCGTCTATCTGATACAGCTTTATTTTCATCTGAACCGGCTCTTCTTATTTTACGTCCACCTAACGACTAGCTAACCCGCGGCGCAAGATCCCGAGGTCCATCGCCCAGCGACCCCGGGCGGACCCGGGCCCGCTCCGCGTGCCTAATCTACATTTCCTGCGGGGCCGGTGCAA
>JALNVO010000319.1 GCA_023231365.1 Fibrobacteraceae bacterium
CTGGCAAAGGCGGAGGTTGGAATCAATGCGGTTCGGTTGCCCAGGTCCAAGTCCGATGACTTGAAAATAACCAGGCTTGTACTCATAACCCATCACGATGGCATTGGACTTTGTGTATTTGGTGATGATCCAGGTAAACTTGGCGAGAGCCATCTTGTTTTCCGGGAATTGCGCCCTAGTAACACATTCGAACTTTTCAAAGAGATCCACATCGCGGTCCTGAACGAGCATACCGCCAATCACATGCTTATAGACTTTACGGGCCTTCGGCTTCTCAATCTTGCCCACTTCCAAAAGGCGGATGTCCTTGCTCTTGTTCTTGAGAAATTCGAGAGCATCGGCATCAAAAGCCGGAGCGAGGAGAATTTCTACAAAGCGGCCCTTCAAAAGTTGGGCCGTCTTGAGGTCAACCTTTTTGCTAGAAGCAATGACGGATCCATAAGCAGACACCGGATCGCCGGCCCAAGCCGCGTTAAAAGCTTCATCGAGCGTTTTGCCCGTAGCCATTCCACAGGGATTCAAATGCTTGATAATGGCAATCGCCGGGACATCTGTAAATTCGCGGATGATTTCGAGGGCGGCATCGGCATCGACAATGTTGTTGTAAGAGAGTTCCTTTCCGTGAAGCTGCTTTGCCGTAGCAAGACTCGCCTCATCGCAGTCCGGTTCTTTGTAAAACACTGCTTTCTGGTGAGAGTTTTCTCCGTAGCGGAGCGGAGTCGGATTATTAAACTTGAGAACCAATTCTTCAGACATGTTGACCTCTATAAAAACTTCTAAGCCAATTATAGAAATTATGCGGAAACAATAATAAAAGAAGGGTGAAAAATTGCTTTGCGGAAGAAAATCAACGAAACCAAACGCGAATATTTGGGAGCGGAGTGAATTTTTGTAGCTCCCTCAAAAAAGCTATATTGCGCCCTATGAAATATTACCGCACCCATACGAAAATCGTCGCGACCCTCGGCCCCGCGACATCCGACAAAGCAGTCATGATCCGTATGATCAAAGAAGGCGTAAACGTATTCCGCCTTAATTTTTCGCACTCCAAGCGGGAAGAGCACTTAAAAAGCATTCAACGCATCCGCGAAATCAACAATGAACTAGGGTCTCACGTTTCTATTCTCGCAGACTTGCAAGGCCCTAAACTCCGCGTCGGCGAAATTGAAAACAATCGGATCGATCTCATCGATGGTGAAACAATCACATTTGTTACTGAAAAATGCATGGGTACTAAAGAGCACATCTACATGAGCTACCCCGAATTTCCGCGAGACGTACAAGTCGGCGAAGCCGTGCTCATTGACGATGGAAAGATCAAGCTTGAAGTCGTTTCTACTAATCATACGGATAAAGTTGTCGCCCGCGTCGTAAACGGCGGACCGCTTTCTTCAAAAAAAGGCGTAAACCTCCCGAATACGGAAATTTCTCTTCCCTGCCTCACTGATGAAGATATAACCAACGCCAATTTTGCCCTTGAGCAACAAGTCGATTGGATCGCTCTATCATTTGTACGCAATGCCGACGACATCAACGCTCTCAAGCGCATCATTCAAAAGCAAAGTAGCGATACGCGCATCATCGCCAAGATTGAAAAGCCCGAAGCTCTCGAAGACATCGACGAAATCATCAACCGCACCGACGCCATAATGGTCGCCCGCGGCGACTTGGGCGTAGAAGTTCCGTTCAACAAGGTTCCGCTCATTCAAAAACATCTCGTTCAGAAGTGCATCGAAAAAGCGAAACCCGTCATCATCGCGACACAAATGATGGAGAGCATGATCACCAATTTCCGCCCCACCCGCGCCGAAGCGACGGATGTCGCAAACGCCGTACTCGATGGTGCCGATGCACTGATGCTCAGCGGGGAAACATCCGTCGGCAAATTCCCGGCAGAAACAATTGCCAATATGCGCCTCATCATTGAAAACGCTGAGCAATACGCCCGCGGATTCAAAATGCCCGTTGCCCCTACCGAGCGGACAGCAACATTTCTCTCCGATTCCATCTGCTACAATGCAGTAATTCTTTCGCACCAAGTAAAAGCCAAGGCAATAGTCGTGCTCACCAACTCAGGCTACTCCGCTTACCAGATTGCAAGTCACCGTCCGGATGCAATCATCATCGCATTCACGGACAATCCGCAAACAGTAAACAAGCTTTCGCTAGTCTGGGGCATCGTCGCAAATTATATGAAAACCTATGAAAGTTTAACAGAAGCTCTTATTCACACAACACAAGTCCTCAAAGACAAGAACTTGGTGAAGGAAGGCGATATTCTGGTGAATGTAGCAAGCATTCCGCTTAAGTTCCACGGCAAAACGAATACAGTCAAGGTGAGCAAAGTCGAATAATTATTTAAGCAATATCAGTCTAGGACACCTCTAAAAACTGCTCTGGTTAAGTGAACCGCATGCAAATCGAGCGCAGCAAAGACAAGCTTGCTTGCCTTTATTGCTGAGATGCAGCTGCGGACGATAACATCGTCCAAATTGAGAGTGGCGCTCAAGCTTTCTTGAGTATGACCGAAATGCAGGGGTGACGCGAAGCGTCTATACTCTCTGTATTGATGCCTTCGGCATCCGCTTCGATACCTCAGGTCTTGATAGCGAACAAGTTCGCTACCTGAGATGCTCGGCTTGGGCGCTCTTCGCCACTTTGAGAGACGACTGTTGCAAAAGCCGAATACAGCGGCAAAGCTTGCTTTGCCATTGCCTGAGGCTCGGCAACAGATACTTTAGTCCACCAGTGCGAAGCGTTACCAGAAATTGTTGCGGTGTCACGTTGTTCCATCCTCACCCCTGCGGGGCCGGCCTAGAGTCCGGCTCTTCGAACCCTGACGTTCCCTAAAAAGGGAACCGGCTTCTCGTTGTTGCGGTGTCACGTTGTTCCATCCTCACCCCTGCGGGGCC
>JALNVO010000320.1 GCA_023231365.1 Fibrobacteraceae bacterium
CAGCATAGAGAAAGCTCCATTTTATTTGACCCGGCAAATGTAACAAAAAAAAACGAGTTTCCCAACAGATAAATTCCTGCATAGCCGTTACAGCCGTTTTTTTCTATTATACAGGAAGCCTTATTATTCTTTATCGCAGAGGCTTACGTGTACGACATCCTGATCCTCGGCGCCGGCATTTCCGGCTTAAGTGCAGCAATTAAAGCTGCGGAACATGGACATACGGTCCTCATCCTCAACAAAGGCGCGAAACCGGACGGATCTTCCAACTATGCACAAGGGGGCATTGCTACTGTGACAGCTCCCACGGATTCCTTCAAATTGCATATTGAAGATACTTGCGAAGCAGGAGCGGGACTCTGCAAAAAAGAAGCGGTCAAGATTCTCGTTAAAAATGGACCCGGGACAATCAATCAACTAGTAAAATGGGGCGTAAACTTTACCCCAGCCGAAGCCAGCGAAGCCAACCTAAAATTCGATTTGCACTTAGAAGGGGGGCACAGCCACAAACGCATTCTCCACGCAGCAGACCTCACTGGCAAGGAAATGATGCGGGCTCTCATTGCAAAGCTCCACGAATTTCCGAATATTGCATTCCTTGAGAATCGCCTCATCGAAGACCTGATCGTCACAGGGAGAGGCAAGAACAAACGCGCTCTTGGCGCTAAAGTCATCAATCAGACCACGGGAAAAACCGAGGCGATCTTTGCAAAAGCAACGATTCTTGCTACCGGAGGTGCTGGATGCCTCTGGTTCCATACAATTGATCCTCCAGATGCCTGCGGAGACGGTATCGCCATCGCTGCCCGTGCAGGAGCGGCCATCGAAGACGTGGAATTCATGCAGTTCCACCCGACCTCCCTTTACGCACCCAAACTCAAAAAAGCGTTCCTCATCTCGGAAGCCGTTCGCGGATTCGGCGGAATTCTCAAGAACGCCAAAGGCGAAGAATTCATGAATGGCGTACACCCACTCCGCTCGCTCGCTCCGCGCGACATCGTAGCACGGGCGATCCACCGCGAAATGGAACGCACCGGGCAAACCAATATGTTTCTGGATGTTACAGCCCGCAAGTCCAAGGACATCCGCACGCACTTCCCTAACATCTACGCAAAATGTCTTTCCGTAGGGATAGATATGACCAAGGATTGGATTCCAGTCGTTCCTGCCGCGCATTATATGTGCGGAGGAGTTCTTGTCGATACTTGGTCGAGAACCAAAATCAAAGGACTCTATGCAAGTGGCGAAGTCGCGGCAACTGGCGTACACGGAGCAAACCGTCTCGCCTCCAACTCGCTTCTCGAAAGTGTCGTTTTCGCTCTGCGCGCCATAGAAAACATTGAAAAGACAGGTATTCTCAAAAAGAGTTTTACCCCACCCAAAATAGACTCTGAAAAAATCGTGATGACGGATGGCGAGCATTGGAAAAAGCGCACGCTTGAAGCGAGAAAACTGATGTGGGAAAAGTGTGGAATCGTCCGCTCTGTTGCAGGGCTCACCGAAGGGCTTGATAAACTCCGCAAGTACAACCGGGAAGTTGAGGACGCCTTTGCAAAAAAAGGTTCAAGGACAGCGGCGCTGCTTGCCTTCCGCAACGCAATCGAAAGCAGCATCCTTATCGTAAAAAGCGCTCTCGCCCGCAAGGAATCCCGCGGGCTGCAGTCCATTCTCGACTACCCGAAGATGTCTTCAAAAATAGAGCACCACAGTTTCTATCTCGAATATCCATTGGATAAAAATTAAAGAAAAACGGCAGAGTAAAATCTGCCTTTTTTGTACAACGTAAAAATTAAAAAAGCCAAAAAATCCTTGCGCCAGGACCTGTCGGCCTAAAATCTGGAAATACATACAAACGATGCGGAGGAATGGAAGCGAGAGTGCTGGTAGTCGCTTTATACACACGCATCACATCCAATACGGAAATGACTCGATTGAGAATCAGGGCTCCGATGGAAATTTGAAACGCGATGCGCGAAATGCGATAATTGCGCAGAATGTCGCTATAAGTGGACATGTGCTTCGTCGTTTCGGGATTATCGCTTGAACCCCAATCCCAAGTATGGGATTCATCGTAGGGGTAATCCTCTTCAATGTCCTTGCCGCTGCGAAGCATAGCCTGATTATAATCTTCATCCGAATCCGGGTTGGAATTTTCATTAGCCACACCACCGCGGCTCCGGTAATCGGCAAGTAAATTCAAGAAGTCCACATTTCGCGGAGGACGAGCAATGCCCGCATAGCGCGATGCATAGGACTGAGCATTGGAAATTTGGCGTTCCCCAAAAAAGTAAGAACCAAAAGTAGCCACCCAAAGAGCCACGTCCGTCCACACGTACGCACGGACAAATTCCTTTTCACCTAAGTAAAGCTGTCCCATACCGGGAAGAATTGCCGAAGCGCCGATTGCAACGCTCAAATGCTTTCCCGAGTTCCGGCTAATGGACTCTTGCACAGAAACTACGGTCTCTGCAGAAAGTCCTACCGACGCCGTCAGAATCATTAAGAAGAATACAAAAAGCTTTTTCATATTCCTCATTAAAAATTCAAATAAACGTTTACGGAAGTCTGGGACTTGGCAGGAATAAAATAACCATCGATATGCAACTGGTCATACCAAGAGACATCTTCTTCGTAAAGCACTTTGTTGTGAACGTGCGCAGACCAGGCTGCATCTACTGCAGAAAGGAGATGGTTGAGAATAAGCCCACCGAAGAACCAAGCCTGCATATCCGCATAATCGTTTGCCTTAGAGCGCAAACTGCGATATGTCAGGAGATTTGCCGAAGAACCGAGAGACACTGTTTCCGCATCATCATCCGAAAGGTTCATAGCAGAAATAGCCGTTTCATCATCCACATCATCCCAACCGAGTACATACGTGCTACCGGCGACCAAGGAATAGTAGGA
>JALNVO010000321.1 GCA_023231365.1 Fibrobacteraceae bacterium
AAAATACAATTTGAGCGTGATAGAGCTTCGCCGCGATTCCCGCCGGTCCAAAGTATTCTTTAAGGAAGACAGACAGGAAATGCCAGGGCCTCAAAGCGAGGCTTTTGCGGGAGGTGTGCTGCACCTTTTGGGCGATGCGGATAACGTAAAAAAATTTGCAGAAGAAAATAGAGCGTATATCTTGGAAAATGGAGAGGGTGAGGATTCGGATACTTTGCAATTCCGGCAGATCGGTATTGCGGAAATTCTCCTGATGGCGGATTCTTCCCTCATCGGACATTCCGTGCTTGATACGAATTTTCGCGCTCAGTATGGGGTAAATCTTTTGGGGATACAGCGCAAGGGGGAATACATTCTCCGCAATTTGAAAGATGTTTCTTTGAATCCTCGCGATATTCTTCTTGTTCAGGGAACGTGGGAAAAAATTCGCAAGCTTTCTGAATCCAACACGGATTGGATTGTGCTTGGGCAGCCTCTTGAAGAAGCGGAAAAGGTCCCTCTAGACCATAAAATGCCGGTTGCTGCGGCTATTCTTCTTTTGATGGTCGTCTTGATGGTGACAAATTTGGTTCCACCGGTTGCCGCGGTTCTCCTTGCTGCTTTGTTAATGGTTCTCTGCGGGTGCTTCCGGAGTGTGGAAGATGCCTATAAGACGATCAATTGGGAAAGTGTCGTTCTTATTGCAGCAATGCTCCCGATGTCCACGGCTCTTGAAAAAACGGGAGTCTCGGGGATTATAGCAAAGAGCCTTGTCGCAAACCTTGGACAGTTCGGTCCCTATGCGCTTCTTGCGGGCATCTATTTTACTACATCGATAGTAACTGTTTTCATCAGCAATACGGCGACGGCGGTTCTTCTTGCACCAATTGGTATGAGTGCGGCCTTAGGCCTTGGGGTGAGTCCTTATCCCTTCCTTTTTGCGGTTTCCATTTCTGCAAGTTGTTGTTTTATTTCGCCCTTTTCTACGCCACCCAATGCGCTGGTGATGAATGCGGGTCGATATGTGTTTATGGATTATCTCAAAATCGGAGGTCCCCTCCAATTATGTATGGGGATTATAATGACTTTTGTTTTGCCATTATTTTTCCCGTTTTATCCTTGAACGACCTCTCTTTTTGTGAGTAAATTTTTTTTTGGGGGCTCTGCTTATGATTTTTATTAAATTTTGGCGCCGATGCGGGGTGTACCCGTATGGTTAAACCTTCATTCAAGATGTGAAAACGTCTTCAGGAAGTTTTGAATATGAATTTTTCTCAAGTCATCTCCGAAGAACTGAAACTCGAAGAATGGCGTGTTGCCAAGGCTCTTGAACTGATGGATCAGGGCGGAACTGTTCCGTTCATTGCCCGCTATCGCAAGGATCAGACTGGCACACTAAATGAAATCGAACTTCGCGATATCCAGCACCGCCGTGAATATCTGCAAGAAATTGAAGAACGCAAGGCTACGATCCTAAAGAGCATTGAAGAACAGGGCAAGCTTACGCCCGAACTCAAGGCGACTATTGAATCTTGCAAGGACAAGACGCTTCTCGAAGACTTGTATGCTCCGTACAAGCCCAAAAAGCGCACCCGTGCAACGATTGCCAAGGAACTTGGACTGGAACCGCTTGCCCGGACGATTATTGCCCAGGAAGAAACTTCCAATACGGCAGAAGAAATTGGCCGCATCTATCTTTCCGAAGAGAAAGGGCTTGCTGATCCGAAGGCCGCCATTGCCGGTGCTTGCGATATCCTCGCTGAAGAGCTTGCCGACAATGCTACTTTCCGCCAATACCTCCGTTCTCAGGTCGAAAAGAAGGGCATTATGGTTTCCAAGGTCCGCAAGGAATTTGAAAAGCAGGAAACCAAATTCAAGAATTACTACGACTTTCAAGAACCGGTGTCAAAAATCCCTAGCCATCGCATGCTTGCTCTCCGTCGTGGCGAAAAGGAAAAGGTTCTCCGTCTCTCGATGGAAATGCCGGACGATGAACTCGTTTCTTATTTGCAGACCCAGGTTATCAAGAACGAAGGCATCTGGAAATCTTATCTTCAAGAGATGTGCAAGGATGCTTGGGATCGTCTTCTCAAGACGAGTATGGAAAGCGAAGTGCGCTTGACTCTTAAGGACAGCGCGGAAGAGGAAGCTTTCAAGGTATTCAGCAAGAATCTTCAAGACGTTCTTCTCGCGCCTCCAGCAGGTCATAAGGCCGTTCTCGCCCTAGATCCGGGATTCCGCACGGGTTGTAAGGTCGCGGTTCTCGATGCCAACGGAAAGTTCATCGACCACGGCGTTATTTTCCCGCACGAACCGCAAAAGAAGACCGCAGAAGCGGCAGTGTATTTGGCAGAGCTCGTTGAAAAGTACAAGATAGACTTGATCGCCATCGGCAACGGCACGGCTAGCCGCGAAACGGACGCCTTTGTTGCTTCCATTTCACACAAATTCAAGACCAAGCCGGCTCGTGTCATTGTAAGTGAGGCGGGAGCTTCTGTGTATTCCGCAAGTATGATTGCCATTGAAGAATTCCCAAATGAAGATGTCACTACCCGTGGCGCAATTTCCATCGGGCGTCGTTTGCAGGATCCGCTTGCCGAATTGGTGAAGGTAGAACCGCAGTCCATTGGTGTCGGTCAGTATCAGCACGATGTGAACCAGCGCGAACTCAAGAAGCGCTTGGATGAAGTTGTTGAAAGTTGCGTGAATATGGTTGGTGTTGACCTTAACAGTGCAAGTTCGGCCCTTCTCGCATACGTTGCTGGCGTCTCTAAAACTCTTTCCGAAAGCGTGGTCAAACACCGCGATGCAAAAGGATCTTTCAAGAGCCGTCAAGATGTTTTGAATGTGAAGGGCTTTGGCCCGAAGGCGTTCGAACAGGCAGCGGGCTTCCTCCGGATTCCGGGTGCAGAAAATCCGCTTGAT
>JALNVO010000322.1 GCA_023231365.1 Fibrobacteraceae bacterium
ATTCCATCGGAAACTCCCATTTTGGGAACTTGAAATTCTTTTAGGTCTAGTTTTTTAAGAATAGAGTAGTAAATTTTTCCTGCCGGTACAATGACATCGGCTCGGTCTGGCTTCAAGCAGAATTCTTTTATGCGCTCTTCAACAGAGAGCTTGTTTAACTTATCTAAAATTTCTTTTAATTCTTTGCACGAAAAGTTTCGATTTTTTTCATTGGAATCGCAGAGTTCCTTGAGTTTCTCGATATTTCCGCCAGTGCAAATTACACGCGTTTCGGAATTTGCGGGGACTTCCGAAAGAAATACGGCCAATCGATTTTGTTCGGCAGGTGTCACTTTCCCTTTTAAACTCCTCACGGCTCCAATGCGGAATGAGTCCGATTTGAGGGGGATTCCGCGAACGATGTATGAAACTTCCGTTGAACCGCCTCCCACATCTATATACAGTAGCGACGATCCTTTCTTCGCCAGCAGATCTTCGCGGTTGACAAACAGAAATTGCGCTTCTTCTTTTCCAGATATGATTTCCAAACGCACTCCGGTCCTTTTGAAAATATCTTCCGCTACAGAAACTCCGTTCAAAGCTTCGCGCATCGCTGAGGTTGCACAAGCTCGGTAAGCGATCGGTTCGAAGAACTGTATCAAATATCGGAACGCCAAAAAAACGGAAGTCATCCTTTTTTCTGTTTCTTCAGAAATGAGTCCAGTAGAAAAAACGTCGTCGCCCAACCGGAGCGGCACGCGGTAGCTGGATTCCCGAACAAGTTCTCCAGATGGAAGTAATCCTGCTACTGTTAAACGGACTGCATTAGAACCTAGATCGATTGCAATAAATCTTTTTGTCATAGTTTGTTAATTTGCTTTAAATATTTGTAAATTGCGACCTGCGAAGATTCTCCATAGGGAATCTTTTCGCGAAATTCATTCATTCTGGTCGGCGATACTTGACGCGCTTTTTTATGATCATTCCATTCAAGTTCAAAGTAATCTTTCAATTCTTTTTTAAGTTGCGAGTCGTGTATAGGAACGCTCACTTCTACACGTTCATCTAAATTTCGCGTCATCCAATCGCTAGATGATATATATACTTCACTATTACCGCCATTTTCAAAAATGATGAATCTTGAATGTTCCAAAAAACGCCCGACAATACTCAATGCTTCAATATTTTCACTGAGCCCGGGAACGCCCACCAAGAGAGACATCATTCCGCGTACAATTATCCTGATTCTGACTCCCGCTTTAGACGCTTTGTACAAAAGTTCTATCATTTCTTCATCTGCTAAATTATTGAGCTTGATACATATTGATGCCTGCTTTCCTTTTTTTGCAAATGAAATTTCCCGACAGATTTTATCGGCAAAAACTTGCCGAGTGGTAAAAGGGGAAACGATCAATTCGCGGAATTTGGGAACTTTAAAATTGTTCTTGAAGAAATTGAAAATTTCGAGAACTTCTTCTGTGATTTTATTATTGCAAGTCATCAAAATATGGTCTGTATAGATTCTTGCAGTATCCTCGTTAAAGTTCCCTGTTCCAATGGTTGCATAATGGCGCACCTTTCCATTTTCCTTGCGGGAAACAAGGCAAAGTTTGCTATGCACTTTGAGGCCTCTTACGCCTATGATTACGCGCACGCCTTCGTTTCGCAAGCGCTCCGCCCAAGCGATGTTGTTCTCTTCATCGAACCTTGCTAGAATTTCCATTAAAATGGTTACCTGCTTGCCGTTTCTCGCGGCGTTGATGAGCGCATTCAGAATGCTAGAACTTTGATTTGCGACGCGGTAAATGGTAATGCGAATGCGAGTTACTTTTGGGTCAATTGCAGCTTCCCGCAAAAAATCGGGCAATATTCCAAAAGGATTGTACGGAAAGTGAAGCAGCACGTCGTGCTTGGAAATAACGCTGAAAAGGCTATGCTGATTTTTAAATGCGACATTTGGGATTGCTGTAAATTTAGTATAAACTAACGAAGTCCCATCCGGGTTCGGAAATTTGATGAAATCTTTGAAGTTATGGTAGCGGTTCTCAGGGAGCAAAAATTCTTCGCGAGTAATACCCGTAACTTTGCGGATGGCAAGCAGAAGTGTTTTGGGCATATCGCCCTCATATACAAGTCGCACAGGAAGGGCTGTTTCCCGTTTTTTTATGGATTCGCTGATGCGGGCCATATAACTTTCCGTCAGATCATCGTTCAGCGCAAGTTCCGAATCCTGAGTAACTTTTACTGTCCACGATTCGATCTTCTTAGGAAATAGCGTGCTAAAAATTTGCGGAAGCCCCAAGCGAATTACATCTTCAAGGAGAATGATGTCGCGTCTGCCTTTTTCGCCTGGCAAGATGAAGAATCGAGAAAGCGTATCGGTCGGGACTTCTATCAGCGAATGCTTTATCGTTTCTTTGCCTTCTCCCGATTTTTCTGTGAGTAAAATTGCTAAATACAAAAAGGGATCGCGCATCCGCGGTTTTGCTTCTCGCTGGTCGAGCATGATAGGCACAAGTCGCTCGCGGACGCTATTTTGAAAGTAAGCGAGGGCGCATTCTCTTTGTTTTAGGGAAAGTTCCTTTTCGCTCACCAGGCGGATGCCTGCTTTTTGCATATCGGCAAGAAGTTCCTTGAAAATGCGGTTGAATATTGCCGCTTGATTAATCACAATGCAGCGTATGTTTTTAAGAATTTCCCGCACGGGCATTCCCATTGCATAAGCGAAGCTCCCTTTCTTGCGGAGCAGCCTTTGCAAATCCGCCACCCGCACGCGGTAGAATTCGTCCAGATTGTTGGAGTATATTCCTAAAAAACGGATGCGTTCCAATAGCGGAGTTTCTTTATCTGCAGCTTCGCCTAGAACGCGTTCGTTAAAATAGAGCCAGCTGATTTC
>JALNVO010000323.1 GCA_023231365.1 Fibrobacteraceae bacterium
GCCTGCTGTGCGAGCAAGAACACAGGCGTGAACGGACTCAAGAGCTACTTCACGAAATTCGGCATCGCTTCTTCCCAGGGCCTGGGCGGCAAGGACGTGTACCATTTCAATCACGAAGGCTATGTGACGATAGGTAAGCGTTATGCGGAGCAGATGCTCAAGCTCATTGACCGCACCGTGGATCCGAACGCCCCCGCGGTGGATGTGGATGATCCTGGCAATTCCACGGTTCCGGATGCCCCTGCCGAAACATACGGCCCCTACACGGATACGATCGCGATTCCGGGCAAGGTGGAGGCTGAGAACTACAACAAGGGCGGCGCCGGAGTCGCTTACAGCGATAAGGACACTGCCAATCAAGGCAAGCAGTACCGCGGCGATGCTGTAGATATCTATATGGCCGGGATGGGCATGGCGGTGGGTTACACCCAGGCCGGCGAATGGCTTAAATATTCCGTTTCCGTCGCCGAGAGCGGCGAGTATGAAATCACGGGGAACGTGGCGAGCACTAACGGCACAGGAAGCTTCGCGCTTTATATGGACGGGACGAAAATCGGCGATGAAATCGTCGCCCCCAAGGGTGCGGATTATGACGTTTATTCGGAAGTCAGCGGCGGCAAGGTGAACCTCACTGCCGGCGCTCACGAACTTAAGCTGGAAATAGTGAACGACTGGATTAACATCGACTGGGTACAATTCAGCAAGGTCTCTCCGCTGAAGCTGTGGAATGCCTCTCCGGATCTCGTGCGGAACCTCAACGGAAAGTATACCGTTTACGGCCTTTCCGGCGCACGGATCGGCACCGTGTGGCTGGACAATGCAGATTTAATGACAGCCGGGCGGCAGGTCCGCGACAAGGCGCAGAAGACCGGCGTCTTCGTGCTGAAGAACCGGACTCAGAGCATTATGGTGAATACGGAAAAGTAACGCACGATTATATATCTGTGGTTTGAATATTTCAAATTTATGCTTTGAAATATTCAAATAAAAATATCGGAAAAGCATTTAATATGGAAATTTCCCGCCTTATTTCCATATAATCTTTAATTTGATGTTGAAAGATGTCTTTTTGGCTTAACGGTTTGGGTATTTTGGGCAGAAGCATTGTTTGTTGTGTGCATAACCAATAGGCTTTCTGTACATTTTGCGATTGAAGATGTTCCCAGTTCTTTTTACATTTTTCGCAGCTCGTTTTTTGAATTTCTTCTGCCTTTGACTCTAAATTCTGCGGGAGAGTGCAGAATTCAGATGATTTATAAGCGTTGAACTTTCCGCAGAGTTCCTTAAATGAGGACAGATTCTGCAATGTTATGGTGTATTCATTGAAATGTGGATCGGGCATCTCTTTTGTATAGAATAGAGATTCCACCATTGGATAATTTATGTATAATTTTCCTTTGTCCATTTCATTGTCGAACATCTCTAGCATTTCTTGCAGTTGAGAATCGCTTGCGCTTTGGTCGTGCTTATCGTAATCAAAGAACAGATAGATTTCGTCGATTTCCCGGCGATGTTCCCAAAAGGAGGAATCTTTTTCTTTTGCTGAATTATGTAAAACAGAAATTAGTTCTTCGTCAGGATCTTCTTTCAATTTTCTATATAAACTATAGATATTATTTCCATAGGAACAACAGATATGATGTCCTTTAATGGGAAAAAGCTTCTCCATCGTATTGAAAAGGGCTGGCTCCCTTTTTTCACCTTCAAAAACAAATAGGATCATTCGTTAAAAGATCCCGCGCGGAACATCTTCTCTAGATTGTGCCCCATACGCAAATCTTTTTCCGTGCAGTCGCAGAGGGGCTTGATCTTGTTGTTGTTGAGCAAAAACAGACAATCCGGGCGAAGCAATTCGTTGCTCATTAGATAGGTGTTATGAGTGGAGAGAAATGCTTGATACGGTTTGTTGAACAATTCGTGGCAGATGTTTTCCGCTAGTTCAAAATGATAAAAAGCATCGAATTCATCAATGAATACAAAGGATGCCGATTCAAGATGCTTGAACCAGAAGTACAGCAGCTCCAGTGTCCTAGTACCTGTGGATGCAATTAAACTGAATGGTGCGTTCTTGTGCCCGAAATTGCACAACAGATTCTGGTCCCCTTTTTTGGGGGCTAGGAAATGAAACTTTTGACCGCTCAGGCGTTCCAGAAATTGCGAATAATCATTGACCAATTCGTTGCGGATGATGTATTCTTCTATGTTCTGCCCCGCCTGCGTTTCTAAGCCAATAAAGGATCTGGAGTCCAGCGACCTGAACCAAAGCATGGAATTTGCAAAATTGGATAATCTATTTAAAAAATGTTCTGGAGGGAGCGGTATGGATGTGAGCAGAAATTTAACAATGGAAACGTTATAGACGGGCGTATCGGTAAAGCGCTTCTGTATTGTCTGATCCACGGGGAACATCGGATGAAGGAAAAATTCGGTTTCCGTTCTTTCCAGAATCCGTTCGTTATTGCATAGAAGTTTTTCCATGTGGAAAAGCCCGGTTTCATCTTTTTCATACTCATAGACGATTTTATCCGTTCCGAATTCAAATGTATAAGAAAATTCGGCGAATAATTTATCTGTGGAAAGGCAAAGAAAATTGAATCGTTGCTCGGGGTCTTTCCATTTATCCGTCAAATGATAGACGATGTCGAAGAGTGCGACACCTAGGTTGCTTTTGCCGCAACCATTTGGACCATAAATTAAACCATTTTTGACGATTCCATTTTTTAAAGCCTGGGAATTGAATTCATAGCTTTTGGTATTTTTTAGATCCCAAGTTAATGCTTGGGCAAATCCGCGGAAATTTTTTACGCTAAACTGAGTGAGCATTGAGAGCTCCATTAATAAATGGCAATGATTTCCTTGATAAAAATACTTAAAA
>JALNVO010000324.1 GCA_023231365.1 Fibrobacteraceae bacterium
CTAGAGTCCGGCTCTTCGAATCCTGACGTTCCCTGGAGGGAACCGGTTTCTCGTTGTTGCGGTGTCACGCTGTTCCATCCTCACCCCTGCGGGGCCGGACTAGAGTCCGGCTCTTCGAATCCTGACGTTCCCTGGAGGGAACCGGTTTCTCGTTGTTGCGGTGTCACGCTGTTCCATCCTCACCCCTTCGGGGCCGGACTAGAGTCCGGCTCTTCGAACCCTGACGTTCCCTGGAGGGAACCGGTTTCTCGCCATAAAAATTGAGTTTTCAGAGGTGCCCTAGATACAATTATTTTATTTACACTCGATGAGTTTATCGCCATTGTACACAAGTTTCAAAGTAAAGAAACCACTGCCATCAAGGAGCCTTTTAAGAAATACTTTATCGCCTTCCCAAAGGTTCAGGTTCATCACTTTGGATTTTTCCACCCACTGAAGTTCGCCTTCATCACAATCAATGACTTTGCCAGTAAAGCCATCAGCCGTATAAAGGCACATATATTCCGTCTCGCAGATGGAGTTTACAAAGGTGATAATTCCGCGAAAGGTGTAATGAGTGAGTTCAAGTCCCGTTTCTTCCCTCACTTCGCGGATAAGGCATTCATCCGGGCTTTCGTCCCTTTCAAAATGTCCACCGACACCAATCCATTTGCCGGCATTGACGTCCTGATTTTTCTTGACCCGGTGGAGCATCAAGTACTTTCCATCTTTTTCGATATAACAGAGTGTTGTAAACTGCATACGTCCCAAATATTAAAAAAATTCAAGGATCCTTCATAGCAAACTATACAGAAGAACTGTACAAGACCAAAACAATCAACATTCTACAAAAAAACTGTTTGCACAAAAAAAGCAATACCCCAAGCAATCTTGAATAAGCATCTGCAATTTCAAGTTATTTGTACGAATTCCGCATTTTGAACCGGATCGTAATAGGAAAGGGTTGTTTGACTTGACTTCAAAAGCGCCAAAATCGAACGAAACGAAGCACCTTTAAAAAGCTCGCATTTTAAATACAAATGACAGAAAAAGCTATATTCGTTCCATAACGAGGAGGAAACTTTGATAAATAATGAAAAAATCATAAAAATTTTTGGAGTCCTTCTTTTTTCTATTTCCTTAGCTCTGGGCAAAAGTTGGCAACAGCATTTTTATGTTACTGCAGGGCCAAATTCTTTACTTGCTTCTGGCGGCCCTACCTACTTTTATTTTAGTAAAACGGGCTTGATACAAGATTCGACCAATGAATACTACGGCCAGCAACTCATTTTTGAAAAGCACGGCGATGATTATTATAACAGTCTATTAAAAAGGGTCGCAACAGTATGCGATGGCACTGGTGGCGGGGGTGGCGATTATTCTTTATCCGTAACAGAACCTTTCGGCATCCACAACGCAAAACGGCAGGACTCTCTATGGATTATATCTCAAATGGATTCTATATTTAAATGGAATTCTACACAAAGTAAATGGTTTGGAAACACAACGGACACATCCTTTTTGAGAGAATACGGCGAAAAAACATATTCTGAGCAGAGTCTTTCCAATGATCTTGATTCCTGGAACCAATATAATTTAGTACAAGATTCAATTATTTTTTCTAATTTGGGGACTGTCGATTTTATTTATAAAAAAGACTCTACTTATTATGCACTCTGCAGAGTTTGGGGACACAATAATTTTTATGCCTACTATGTGTCTTGTCAATTCCAAGATGACGGCTCTTTAAGCTTTGAGGAGCTCCCTAAATGTACAGAAGCAGATACAATCATTATTGATTGCGAATACCATGACTTTGAAGGAAACATTCCAGAAAAACAGCCTCAAAAAGGCATTAAAAAGACTGAAACAGCTTTCTATTCAATAACAGGGCGCAAAAAAACTTCCGAATGCAGATCTAGCGGAGTATATGTAGGTAAAGAAAAAACGCGCCTTAAATTGCGGGGGCAAACACAATGAAATTACTGAAACCTCTTTTGCTGATCATTTTGCTAATTAACGGGAATAGTTTAGCGGGAACATATAGTCGTAACTCTTTTACTTTCTTCAAAGACTACGCTTGGGCGTACAATCCCCCATCATGGGAAACAGTAAAAACATATGAAACGAACGGATACAGATCATCCAGTTCTTGTAAAACCCTTTATATAGACTGTTATGATAGTTGCTGGGTATGGCAAGATTACGGAATAGACAATGCCGATAGAAAAGATTCCATCTGGATTTCAAAATACTGGACTCAATACTATCATCTAAACGGTTGCCCAAGCGGAGAGGCGGTCTGTTCTCTTGAAAATACCTGGCCCGAGTCAATACCCATATATTGGAACGAATATGAAGAAATCGGGAGCCTGATGCCGAATCTGGACGCCTATCTTAAAGAAAATCAAGCGGATTCTCTTTATTTTCTGATTTACGAAAGATCTTTCCGCCTATGCAAATATGTGCAAACAAATTCATGTGGAGCTTTTATCACCTGCAATTCTAGTTTCTCCTCCAAAGCATTTACGGGAAACAAGGATTCTTTATCTTTTAGCATCCCACATTACACGCATACCATCGCTGAAATTTGCAAATATGAAGCGGATACGATCCCTACCAGTTTTTTGCCCCCTGATAAAAAAAGAGGAAAAAATACAAAATACCCTCTATACGGCATATACAGTATCAATGGCAAAATTCTAAAAGGAAAAACAAATGGAATATGCGTCTCTAAAGAAAAAGTGAAAATATATCACTAGTGTCCAAAACAAGAATTTGATCAATCGTAAACTTGCGAAATCAACTTAAAATCGCCATTTTTGATAATCCAGCAAAAATCATCCCCTCGACATTCAAACTTGAATCGAGTCC
>JALNVO010000325.1 GCA_023231365.1 Fibrobacteraceae bacterium
ACTTCGAAAGTAGAAGCTTCACTTAACAATGGGCTCTATTATGCCCGGAACACGCTTACGCAAAGAACTTTCGGTCCTAAATGTTCTGGGCGCATTGCTCTCGATGCGAGCGGGATGAAGGATGGCGATATGGCTGGCCTCGCAGCTCTTCAGGATTCGATGGGCTTTGTTGCCGTTTACAAATCCGGCTCATCGCTTTCTATTGTAGAATATCAAGGCAAAACGCAAAAAGCAAGTGTCGCGGTCAACCAAAACAAAGTGTACTTCCGGATTGATATGGATTTTACAAATCAGACGGACAAAGCTACGTTCTATTACAGTCTGGATAGCACCACTTGGAAAAGTATCGGATCGACGCTTTCGATGAGCTATACGCTTGGAATGTTCGTCGGTTATCGCTATGCACTTTTTAATTACGCTTCCAAAACAGCGGGTGGTTATGCAGACTTTGGCTGGTTCAAAATCGGCAAGGATTATACTGACGAAATACAACTCGCGATGGAAACGATTGAACAAGCTCCTTATAAGGATACCCTTGCTTTGCCTGGCACTATTGAAGCCGAAGATTATGACATAGGTGGGCAGGGCGTCTCTTACTTTGACAATGAAAGCAAAAATCAAGGAGGCGTTTATCGCACAGATGGAGTGGACATCGAAGGCAACGCGACAAATGGTTACAAAGTAGATTATACTATTGCCGGAGAATGGCTGGAATACACGGTGAATGTGGCTACTGCAGGTGTTTACACCTACGAAGCCACTGTGTCTTCCGGCTCTGGATCTTCTTCATTCCGCTTGTTTTTAGACAATGAAGCCATCACGGATACAGTTAAAGTGCCGGATGGCGGCGGAGATTGGGGCACTTACAGTGTAGTTACTGGAGTGACTTCTGCACTATCTGCCGGAACGCATGTCTTTAAAATAGCCATTACCGGAAGTTATGTAAATATTGATAAAATTGTATTCACGGAAGGGATTACTCATGTAGCCGAAATAAAGGAAGGCTTTGTGCAAGGCCTGCAGACGTTCAAAGCTTATAATATAAGAGGGCGGTATCTAGGCAGTTTTGAGGCTGCGGATCTTTCTGTGCTTAAAACAGAACTTGGAATGTCCAATTTAAGAAGTGGCGTTTACATCTTACGCAGCAAGAATAGGAACTATTTTATTGATGTCAAGAAATAAAAGCATTTTATGTTGACCTTTTACTAGGTTGTAAAAAGCGTTAATTTTAAGTTCATCCACCAAGTTTACGATCAAAGAAAGTCTTGCTTTAGACGTTAGTGATTAGAACTAGAATTGCGGGTTTAGCCCGGTGGCATAAGAAGTTTCTTTTATATTGAAATTATTATGCTAGAAGATAGTAACGATCCTATTAATGTTGTTCCGCGATAGTTCGTGCATACTTTAAATTCTAGTTTATGACAGTTCTCATTTTGCAGCGATAACCCTTGCTTTAATCTTCTTTAGTTCCCTATTTTGCGTCACGGCGTATTTGAACTTTGTACGCGTAGTATTAGAACGGATTTTTTAGGAATATCCGTTATTTTATGTGCCTTGAGAAAACTCCGCGATAGCAGTTCTCTCTAGGTTAAGTGTAAAGTATGTTTGGTCGCATTCATTTTCCATCAATTTCTCTCCTTATCCATAAAAAATTCCTCCCCTGAATGAACAAGGGAGGAACTATGGGTGTGTAGGAGTTCGTTATTGGATAAGTATGGGTCTGCTGCCCAAGCCCCTGACGTTTAACAGATATCGGCCTTCTGGAATCTTGCTTGCGTTTAATGTCTGGGATGAATTGGAGCCTAGTTTCCAGCTTTGGACGATATGTCCCTGAATATTGAAAAGTGTGGCCGATTCCGCGTCTTTCGGAAGTTCCAGATAAATGAACCCATCGGCTGCCGAAGCTTTGAATTTTGCTTCAGCAAGATGCGCTTTTTCCAAGCCGGTATTCTCTGTCTTATTGAGGACGACTGCCGTTACGGAAAGTGCGGGCAGCGTGATCGAGAATGTTTCGTTTGAAAAGTTTACCGAGCCGGTTTTGATTGCATTGTCAGATTCAGATTTGAAAGATTCTCCGCTCAAATTGGAAAGCGTATAGGTGGAGGCCGTGTTTCCGTATTGTTTGAAATTTTTGAGCGTGACGTTTACGTTGGAAGAGCTTGCCATATTCCGGTTGACAAGTATCACTGTCATGGAATCTTTAGCGGCATTGACTGTCGTGTATGCCGAAAGGAGCGAATCGCTTTTGATGGCGGGCAGACTTTGTTCTTTTGCATAGTGTGTAAAGAGATGGAGCGCTTCGTACATTCCGTTGTACCAAGTCCAGGGCGTGAATAATTCTACATTGCCCGCTGCCGCGAATTCTCCGAGAGTGGATGCATACCATACGGCTATTGCAGACGGATTATTTTTTGCTCCGTCAATCGCTCCGAATTCAGAAAGTCCGAGTGTCCTTCCATTATTTGTTCCCATATATTTTGTGAGCCAGTCCTGAATGCGCTTGAAAATGTATTCCTTGCCGGCAGATCCGTTTTCAAGTCCTGTCCATTTGACGGCGTTGGCATAAGGGAAAACGTAAGTGGAATCAAACCAGATTCGGTGAAGTTGTAAAATGTCGGGAATGGTCGATTCTGTGGAATAGCTTGGATAAAAATGTAAATCAACGACATCCAGGAGACGGACCCCTGAAGACTTTTCTTCTTCTGCAATGCGCTTGATGAAGTATTCTAAAAAGGTGTATTTTTTGCCATCATTCGCTGTGATTTGATTCCCGTGCCAATTATACCATTGCCATTCGTTTGTCGTGACTGGGCC
>JALNVO010000326.1 GCA_023231365.1 Fibrobacteraceae bacterium
CAGCATCGGCCTCGCCGGCTTCGGGTTCCATAGTGGACCTTTCCAGTTCTAAATCGCTTACGATTACCGCAGAAGACGGCACTAAGTCCATTTGGACGCTTTCTGCGGATTATACGGAGTCTACTTCGGCGAATATTCTCAAACTCGTGATGGATCCCGCCGCGGATTCGACGGTTATCGATTCTTCTACCCATACGGTAACGCTTTATTATCCTTCATCGGAAGATCTCTCTGCAGTCTATTTTGATGCGTTGACGCTTTCGGACGGAGCATCTCTTTCTTCGCCTACAAGCGGATATCTCGACTTGTCTTCGGGATCCGCTGAAATGGTGGTGAAGTCGGAAAGCGGGACCTCGGTGTCGTGGGCGATTTCTACGCAAATTGCTTACGCCTCTCCAAAAATTACAGCGATGAAAATAGCGGGTTCTTCGGCGGCGATAGACCAGGATGCGGGAACCATTTCCGTTTCTTCGCTTACATATCTTGTCGATTTGACATCTCTTGCGGTAACGGGATTGACATTCTCGGATGGAGCTTCCAGCGCGGATATGGAAAACAATTCTTCTTATGACTTAAGCGAAGGAAAATCGGTTACCGTAACTTCTCCAGATGGTCAATCAAAGACGTATACTGTTATTGCAGGCTATCAGTATCCGAACAATTCCTTTACGTCTTGGAGCGGAAATGCGGCGGCAAATTGGGCGAATGGAAATACTTCGGGATTTAATATGACGACGCCAACTAATAGTTCCTCTGCAGCTAAGATGGAATCGCTGGATGCGAAGATTCTTGGAATTGGACAATTTGCGAGCGGCAATATTTTTACGGGTTATTTCAACCCCAAAAGCGAGAGTTCGCTTAATATGCTGAATAATTATGATGATGGCAACGAACTCATCGATTTTGGGCGTCCGTTCAAAGGTCGGCCGAAGTATGTGGAAGTGGATTTCTCGTATGCCGGTAGCGGTGATAGTTGCGATATTTACGTCCTTTTGGAGAACCGCACGGAGACTTCCAATGAGGGCAAAAATCAGTACCGTTCATCGACGGATGTAAATACCCTGGTGGCTAGTGCGTGGTACCGGGCAACAACGGACTCCACACTTTCCGATCCGGATGTCGTTTCCATTAGCGGTAAGAATTCTTCGGGTTTTAGGACGCTCCGTATGAAGTTTACTTATGGTGAACCGAAGGCCTCTTCGCCAATTTATGAATCCAATACTTTTGTTACGTCACTTAAAAATACAAGTGGTATAGATAATCATCTCGTCATCGGTTCCGGCAATGAAGATGTGACGCATATCCGGATTGTGATGGCTTCTAGCGCACAAGGAAATATGTACAAAGGAACTGTCGGAGCAACTTTGATTGTAGATGAAATACGGTTAATTTATTAGAAGTTGATTAGAACCATTCGGCGCGCGATTTTTCGCGCCGTTCGCGGAGTTCTTCCACTACGGAGTAAGGCATTTTCATGCAATTCGGGCTGTAGGGCCCGTTTTCACTGTGGAAATCCGAACCACCTGTGCCTACGAGTCCATAATGCTCGGCGAGTTCCCGGTAGCGGCGGGCGACGGCCCCTTTTTGCGCGGGTGTATAGGTTTCAATACCTTTGAGCCCCGCTTCTACAAGGTCGGGAATGAGGACGTCTGCGCTTGTTTTATAGGGGTGAGCAAGAACGGCAATGCCGCCTGCGTTTTCGATGAGACGTATCGTTTGTTGCGGGTTGAGTCCGCGCTTTTCGACGAATGCCGGGGCTCCTTCGCCGAGGTATTTGTTGAATGCGTCAGAGAACGTGGAGACGTATTCCTCGTCGACTAGGGCCATTGCAACGTGCGGTCGCCCCATCACTTTGCCTTTGCAATAACCGGCGACTTTTTCAAAGGCGATATTGATGCCGAATGTCGAAAGCTTTTTGAGTATGGCCTTGATGCGGGCAATTCTCTGCTTCGCGCTTTCAGCGAGTTCGGTGTTCATCGCAAGGTTTGTCGGGTCGCAGAAATAGCCCAAGATGTGAATGTCCCGGCCCTGCCAAACGGCGGAAACCTCTATCCCCGGAATGAGTTCGATCCCAGCCTCGGCGGCAAGGGGCTTCGCTATTTCATAAGAAGAAAGGCTGTCGTGATCCGTGATGGAAATGCATTTAAGTCCCCGTCTAGCCGCGAGCTGTATAAGCTCTTCTGGAGTGAGCGAACCATCGCTGAGTGTCGTATGCAAGTGGAGGTCGGCAAATCCGAGCTTTAGCTTAGGAAGGATCATCCCCGGCTTCCATATTGCTCGCTCAGCGCTTCTGCACGGATGTGGGCATCTTTGGAATCTGCGTGAAGGCTGATGTTTAAAAGCGGATATACCGATTCTGCGTCAAATCCGATGCGGTATTTTGCATTGTTGATTTTGGCAAGGTAGAGCCGCTGGTAGAAAAAATCGGGATCCAAGTAGAGACATACGGAAAATTGCCGTTTGCGGAGTTCCGCTTCGATTTTTGCAAATTCCGCTTCTCCATAACGGCATCCGGACGTCGAGTAATAAAGTACCTCGACATGGATACCGAGCCCTTTGATCAAATCGCGATGGATTGCATCGGAAAGGAGGAGCGTTTTTCCCGGCTCATTCAAAATGATATTGCGAAGCAAAGGGAGATAGGGCAGCAAATCTTCTGCTTTTTGCGGAAGCATGATTAGGTGTCCTTCAGTGTGGAGCAGGTTGGATGGATATTCAAAGGCTTCGCTAGAATTGCCGGCTAGTTTGATAAAAAACTTGGCAAGGGATTCCTGTGAGAGAAACCGCTTGAAAAAAAACGAAA
>JALNVO010000327.1 GCA_023231365.1 Fibrobacteraceae bacterium
AGACGGAATGCGGCAGATGTGGATGTTTCGATGGAATCCAAGTCGGCTATCGAATCCGTTTCTAGGAACCTATATGAATAGGCAACGGAATCTTTGAATGCCACCGTATCGCGGGAGATTGTGCTATAAACGGGGTCCTTGAATTCTGCGATGAGCGTGTCGTTTGCGGCACACGAAATATATCCGTCATTTTTCTTTGCAGAGTATTCATTTTTTGAGATGTGTTTTAATGTTTCATAGTAGCCGCTGTTCTTCTCAATTAGACGGATGTCTTCTTTATCGCCGGAAACGAGGCAGGAAAGGGATGCTTTGAGGGTGTCCGTTTTAGGTGTGAAGTCCTGGCTTAAAAGTGTTATGCCGATGCCTTTTGTGGACCTGACTATTGCTGAGTTTGCAGAATCTCCGTTTTTAATTGTGATGATATCTTTTATGTCGGGAGCGGTATCACCATCCTTGCAAGCGGAGATGGTTGAATTCTTTGTTTTTAGCCAGCGGGCAGAAGCTCCGTTTGTGTCTAGGGCACGGACGTAGTATTCGATCTCTCCGGATTGAAGTATTTCAGCGGGAATGCTTGCAATCCACGTATCGCTGGTGTCTGATTTTCGGGTTATTTTCTGTTCTAGGAATAGAACGGAAAGGGAATCCTTGTAATAGATGGTTGCGCTATAAATTCCGTCATCGTCCGTTATGTTGAACAAAATATTTCCAGAACCGCCGATTGTATCGGAGCAAGATAATGTGAGAAGTTCGATATTGGGAACTTCGTTCTTTATGGGGATTGTGTATGGCTCTTTGGAGGGCGTCGGAATCGCCGGAGTTTTCCCGATGAATCCCGAAGAATCTGTGGCTACAACGTAGAAGTCGAGACCTGGGTAAAGAACGGATGATGCGGGAACGATGTAGCGCCAAAGGCTGTCTTTGACGTGTACCATTGAATAGGCGGAGAAAGCCGCGTTGGTTGTGCTGGATTTTCGGATATAGAGCATGACAGAAGTGATCGGTATTTTGGATGTTGCATAGACGCTGATGCTAAGAGTGTCTTTCTGCGGCTGGTTCTTGCCGACCTTGTTCCACGTTTCTTCTGTAAGTCTTACGGATGGTGGCAGGAAGTCTTCTTGCCAAGTTGCCGTATCGGATGCGTTTTTGCCGAGAAAATTCGTCTTGATGACTACCGTGTGGGTATCGCCATCTAAAACGGCATCCGGGCTTTGGTAGCAGAGGACATATCTCGCTTGGACTGCGCTGCGGATGGTGGCGTATATGCTAGCGAGTTCGTCTCCACTAGGTGCGTAGGAATATGTTCCGCCCGTTCCTTCCGCGAGATATAGAAGCGGATCCGTATCCGTGTTTTCTAGGCCGATGGAATAGATGGAGGTGTTTAAGGTATTTGCAAGAGTAATAACTGAGTAAGAGTCGGTGACATCGTCATTATTTAATCCGTCAGAAAAAATAATGACTGCTGTGGGATTGGTTTCCCCTACGATCTGGTTGACGCCGAGAATAGCTCCTGTGTTGATGTTTGTCATTCCTGACGCAGTGAGTTTGTCTACAGCCTTCATCAATAATGATGTATCAGACGTCATAACTTGCTTTACGCTGGCGTCGCTACCTCCAGAAAATCCAACGATAGCAGTTCTGTCGTAGGGTCCCATTTCTCTAATGAACGCACGCATGGATTCTTTGGCTTCCACCAAGCGGGTGCCGCTCATAGATCCGCTTTCATCTGCGACGAGGACTACCGAGACTCCGCTGATTTCTTGGATAGTCGTTGCTTGTAACGGTAAGGATTGTTTGTCTTGGAACAAGATAAAGTTTGAAGAGTCCAGTCCGAAAATGGAGCGCCCGTTATTTTTATCTGTAACAGAAACTTGCGTACAGATGCCCGGATATCCGCTTAAGTCAAGATTGGAAATTAAAAGTGAAGGCTCGACCGTAAAATCCAGGACGTATGTGGCGCGCACTGAACATAATGATGTTTTAGGCGAAATCCGGGTTCTTGAATTTTTCAGATTGCTTATTGTCATTGAACCCGCGATGGAATCCCACGAGTTGAAAGTATAGCCGCCATAAGGTACAGCGTAGATGAGCGTATCGCTTCCTGGGGCTACATAAACATCTCCCGAAGGATATGTCCGGCCTTGTTTTCCGGATTCTACCGTCAAGATATTTGCTATGGATATCTGTGCTGTAAAGGATTTGTTGGGTATTTCGGAAGAGGATGAATCCTTTAATGTCCAATAAAGTGGGACGCCGGCTTTTCCTTTGAATAGAAACTTAGAAGATCCGCTGGCAGCTTGATTGCTATTGTATGTGTAGAACATGGAATCATTGCCATATTCAGTGAAAATGGCTTTGAGGGAATCGATCGGTTCAAAATCGATAACATACCAAGCGGAATCTGGCGGAGTCCAAGTAAAACGGATGGCCGAGTTGGTATAGTCACTATAGTAATGAGTCTGATAGTTAAATGTTTGGCGTTTTGTAGATAGTTTCTGTACTTCGCCTTCTTTGAATGTGGCTTTGAGTGTGGAGGCTGCATTCACCGAAGCTAGGGTGGATGGCGCTGCTGAATTGTCGATTGTTACCGAACCGGAAATGATCTTCCAAGTGGAAAAACGATAACCTGATTTTCCAGTTGCTCTGATGGAGTATTTTGCTCCGTTCCAAGCAGGAGAATAACCGGTGCTGGGATCTGTGTAGCCGTTGCTGTCTGCGGTGAGTGTTAGTGAACTTTTCGTTGTGGAATAACTAATCCAGAAAGGTTCCAACGAATCG
>JALNVO010000328.1 GCA_023231365.1 Fibrobacteraceae bacterium
GACGAATTCAAACATGAATATCTGGGGCAGCTGAATGCCTACGTTTCCTACTACAGGGAACATGAAATGCAGAACGGCGACAATCCGCCCGTGGGAATTCTCCTCTGTACCCGCAAGGGGAAAAAGATGGTGGAATATGCCATTGCGGGGATGGACAATCACCTGTTCGTCTCGACTTACCTGCTCCAACTCCCGGATCAGAAGGTGTTGAAAGCGTTTTTACTGCGGCAGATGGAGGGGAGATGATGAGTAATGAAAGCTTCGTTATGAGAGATCAGTTTGTTGTGGAAGGCTGAAATGAAAAAAGTAAAATTCAAAGTAGTCAGTTATCCGGAAGACTACGTCAAATGGTTTGGAAAACTAAAAAAACAGATTGCTGGCGCACGTCAGAAAGCTATTCTGAATGCTAATGCCACACAAATCAGACTATATTGCAGAATTGGTCTGGAAATTTTGGAACGGCAGGAAATATATGGCTGGGGTTCCAAAGTTATTGAGCGCTTGTCCATGGATCTACGCGAAGCGTTTCCTGATATGAAAGGCTTGTCAACCCGGAATTTGAAATACATGAAAGTATTTGCTAAGGAATGTCCCGGGTGTAAAATTGGGCAGCAGTCTGCTGCCCAATTACCGTGGTTTCATATTGTCATCCTGCTGACGAAATTGAGAAATCCTTCCGAGCGGGAATGGTATGCGCGTGAAGCGATTCGGCAGTCTTGGTCTCGTGACACATTAACAATGCAAATCAGAAACAAACTCCATAAATGTCAAGGGGCAGCGACTACTAATTTTGAAAATCGACTTGATAAGCCTCAGGCAGATTTTGCTCAGGAAATGCTCAAAGATCCTTATCATTTTGATTTTCTGGGATTGGGCAATGAAGCTCTTGAGCGTGATATCGAAAGCGCTCTGGTTTCTCATATTACCCATTTTCTTTTGGAACTGGGGCAGGGCTTTGCTTTTGTGGGGCGGCAATTCCGACTGGAAGTAAACGGGGATGAATTTTTCATAGATCTCCTTTTTTATCACACTCGGCTTAAGTGTTATGTGGTCGTGGAACTGAAATCCACGGCGTTTAAGCCTGAACATGCCGGACAACTTAATTTCTATTTAGCAGCTGTTGATGCACAGATTAAAGCATCTGATGACAGACCCTCAATTGGTCTTTTGCTGTGCAAAACAAAAAATAAGCTGGTGGCGGAATATGCTTTGTCCGGAATTGACAAACCCATAGGGGTCGCCGAATATCAGCTTTTGCGCTCTTTACCAAAACATCTCAACACCAGCCTGCCGAGTATTGAAAAACTGGAACTTGAATTAGCATCTCATTTGGACGGGGAAAATTTGAATGGCTAATCAAAATGGCATAGAACGGGATCCCAATCAGCATATTACCGCTTTTCTGGATTACTATCTGAACGAATGCCAGAACCCGGATTACGCCGTGCTTCTCACGGGGTGCTGGGGCTCCGGAAAATCCTATTTCATCCGGAAGTACTTAGCCGGCAACACGTGCGTGAAGAACTTTCTGACGGATGCCGAAAAATACCGCGTGATTTATGTGAGTTTGTTTGGCGCGAAGACTCGTGCGGAAATGGATCAGCGGGTCTTTGAAAAACTGCATCCCATTTTGAGTTCCAAGGGAGTGAAACTTGGGCTGAGCGCCGTAGAGATTGTAAGCCGGATGCTCCCTCCAGCTTCCGGGACAGTCGTGAACGGTCTTTCCGTCTTGTCGAAGGCCTTTATAGAATCACAGAAAAAACAACCCGCAAAAAAAGTGGTTGCCGTTTTCGACGATGTGGAACGCGCGGACATGCCCGTGCCGGAGCTTCTGGGATATCTGAACGAGTATGTGGAATATCTGCATATTCCTTGCATTTTGGTGGCGGATAAGGAACGCTGGGAAGAAGCGAAGACGTGTCAGGAAGATAAATCTACGCTTCAGTCGCTTTCGAGTACGCAGGAAAAGGTGATCGGAAAGACGTTTCAGATTCAGACGGAACCGCAGGAAGTTCTGGACTCTTGGCTGAAAGATGGGTCTGACTGTTGCCCGGTCGGGAACCGGACGAGAAAAATCCTGAATGAGCATGAGGATCTGCTGATTCAGATTCTGGAGGCTTCCGGCAAGCGGAATTACAGGGCCTTCAGGCACACCTTGCAGGACTTCGAACTGTTTATCGGAAGCGATTCGATGCATGCAATCGTTCTGGATGAACAACTTGCGCAGGACGAATTCTGCCAGTTGTTTATCGCGGATTTTGTTTGTGTGCAATATGCATTTCATTTAGGTCTATTTAAAATAAATGAATTTGGAGAAGAAAAAAGAGAAGAACGGCTTGCCTCTTATCTTGCAGACGCAACAAAGCCTGAAATTCCCTTAACTGTATGGGAAAATATCAAGCAGTGCTTTGAACATATTAATCGACTTTCTACGCATACAGGAGATTATGGCGGTCGCTGGATGCCGATTTGGAAAAAATGGCTATCTCAGAATCGAATTGATTCTGCTGACGTTCAGGCTTTGATTAGGGATTCCATTTGGTTTGATAGGCAGAATGAATATCAGCTAGACAAAATATATACTTGGTTTCAATTGAATGATGAGGATGGCAAAAAAGCATTGGATGCTTTTGACCTTGCTCTAAAAGAGCAAAAATTATTAAAACCGAATGAAATTTTTGCCTTATTTTATCGTCTTTATTGGTACGCGAGAGCGGGGGCTTTAAGAGAAAGTGGACCGGAGTTTTATGATAAGATGGCCCGCTATGTGGA
>JALNVO010000329.1 GCA_023231365.1 Fibrobacteraceae bacterium
ATTGTCGTCATCAATAAAATAGACCGCGACGGTTGCAACCCGCACGGAGCCCTTGATAAAGTATTTGATCTCTTCTGCGAACTCAACGCGAACGAGCAACAACTCGACTTCGCAAGCGTATTCGCCAGTGGTCGCAAGGGCACTTGCCGCCGTGAAATGACGGACGAAGATGGCGACCTTCATACCTTAATGGACTTGGTCATTGAAAAGATTCCGACACCAAAGGGCGACCCGAATGCAGAACCGCTCCTCCAGATAGCATCCCTCGAATATTCTGGCTTCCTCGGACGTATGGCTGTCGGCCGCGTCCAGCAAGGAACGATCAAAACGGGAATGAACCTTGTGCAGAGCATCGCCGATGGAGAAAAGAGCGAAAAACAGCTCAAAAACATCCGCATCCAGAAAATTCTTCACTACGAAGGAATTCAATCCGTTCCTATCGAAACTGCCGGTCCAGGCGAAATCGTCCTTATCGCAGGACTTGAAAACTTCGATATCGGCGATACGCTATCTTCACCGGCGCACCCGGTGCACCTCCCACGCATTCACATTGACCCACCCACAATTTCCATGCTCTTCACTGTCAACACCTCGCCTCTCGCGGGCAAGGGTGGCGGAAAGTTTCTCACCGGCAACAACTTGATGGAACGTCTCGAACGCGCACATATGGCAGACCCCGCGCTCCTTGTCGAAAAAATCGCCGGCGCAAGTATGTTCAAGGTTTCCGGCCGCGGCATTCTTCACTTGACAATCCTCGTCGAAAGCATGCGGCGTGAACTCTATGAATTCACCATCGGCAGTCCACAAGTCATTTTCCAGAAAGACGAAAAGGGTAACATTCTCGAACCAATCGAAAAGTTCAAGGTGGAAGTCCCTGCTGAATTCAGCGGCCCCATCATCGAAGAACTCGGTCGCCGCAAGGGCGAAATGGTGGATATGGTGCAAGACGACAACAACCGGGTAAGCCTCGAATACCGCGTACCTAGCCGCGGCCTCCTCGGCGTGCGCTCCAAGTTGCTCTCCCTCTCCAAGGGATACGCAGTCTCTCAATCCATCTTCCTCGACTACGAGCCGTACAAGGGCGAAATCCCGACCCGCAGCAATGGCGTACTAATTGCCAAGGAAGCAGGTCCTGCAGCGGGCTACGCACTTTCCAAGTTGGAAGACCGCGGAGCTATGCTCATTCCTCCTGGAGTCGAAGTCTATCCAGGAATGATCATCGGCGAACACAACCGTCCAGTGGACATCATCGTCAACGCGACCAAGGGCAAGCACCTCACAAACATGCGCTCCAAGTCCTCCGATGATATGATTCAGCTTACACCTTACCGCCGCATGACTTTGGAAGATTGCGTCACCTTCATTAATGAAGACGAATGCGTCGAAGTAACCCCGCAAAGTCTGCGGCTCCGCAAAGTTCAGCTCGACCCGCATTTGAGAAAGCAAGAATCGAAGACTCCGGTCGAAGACGACGACGAATAAGTTTGCACAAATTAAAGTTTAATAAGCACTGGGCAACCGGTGCTTATTTCATATAAACTATTCTTCCCTTTAAGCAAAACCGGGGCCGGGTTTTCTCGCCCTTAAGGTTCAACAGAAGAGCCTCCCGTAACCGAAAACATCTACAGCTCCGTATCAAATACAGCGAATTCATTTCGGTACTTTCGGAACGATGCAACAAAACTAGCGTGTACACTTATGATTTGATTTCCTTAAATGGGATATAACATTTCGAATACTTCTGAAAAGCACAAGGAGCCATAGTCTTTCCGGCATATCCTGAATAGGGCCATTCCATTCCTGAACAGAAAAAATTAGAAGTTCAAATATCCCGAGCATGCCTTATTTACTAAAAGCCTTACAAGCATCATCAACGCATAACTTGCACGCCATCGGTATGGACCACATTATGAGTCGCCCTTAAAAATGCATCTACAGAGAAAAAAGAAGCAACACAAATGCCAAAACGTCACCCGATAACTCGGTAATACAGCAAGCAAATTTAGAGTGAAACCCGGTAATGCATGGGCAAGAGCTTCTTTTGAATAAAAAATTTCGATTCAAGGCGTGCCCGGACAGGAGTCCGGTCGGGTGCTAGTCGCCCCCCAGCGGGGCTCCCCGGGCCACCAGGGTCCCGGCACATCCGTGTGACGCCCCCTCACGCGATGCGTAAGTGGAGCGCCGAAGTTTCCCATGCCGAGCCATTTTCAAAACGGTGCGGTATGTTCCATTCCATTACATTTTACAAGTCGAAACTGCGGCGTCATAGCGAATTTGCCGTGCACTTGCCGTAGAAACATCATAAGTATATTTCACTTTGCCATTGATGCTCACCGTCAAGGTATCGTTTTCATCGATTACATAAGAATACGTCGTGGAACCTTTGGTGAATTCCCAGACATCATCATCCATGGAAAAGTCACAGGAATCCGAGGCGGAACTACTGCTGGGTAGAACGGAACTGCTGCTGGACTCAGTGCTGCTGCTTGATTCCTGAACCGATGCACTGGAAGCGTCCTTGAGGCAACGAACGGAAAAGCCTTTACTTTTGTAGGCGCCTTTCGTGAAGATGGTCCCTATCATGGAGCTCAGACCACGGTAGTAAGCGTGCTCCTCCGATGCGTCATTGGTGTACTCCGTGGCGCTCCAGAAGTAAGCGAAGCTGCTGTCACCGAAAAAGTGGGACAAACTGCTGCCGTCGTATTCGCCCACAGGGAGGGCCGTAAAACCGTAGGTGTCCGTGCCATTGCCGTCATTTCTCCACCC
>JALNVO010000330.1 GCA_023231365.1 Fibrobacteraceae bacterium
ATTTCCCGTAGTTCTTTTGGAACTTATGGAGCGCATTGGCATCCCAGCTGGGGAAGTCTCCGTAGATGAAGCCGATCTTTCCGTAGGATCCGTCTTTTTCCTTGAGCAGATTGAGCGACCACGTGGGAATATCTTTTGCGTTGAACGGCTTGTCAACTTGGGCTAGTTTTCGGAGCGTGGCAATATTTACGGAATCGCCGCCTTCCGCTTTATCAAAAACTTTGTAATTCGCGAGGTCGCGAATTTCTCTGATAATTTTTAAACGTTGCTTCTGCGAATCGAGAGGAGGGACAAATGTCTTGAGCGTGAGGAAACTGCGGAGAGTGGGATCCTTTTCTTTGTGCAACCGGATCATCAATGTATCATAAAGCTTGTCCAACTGTGCCGTGGTGGAACCCATTACCGCCGCAGGAGTTGATGTGGCGCGGTTGTTTGTCCTTGTGACAGAAGTGGCAATCTTGTTCCTCTTGTGAGAGACTTCCGTGGACACTCTTCTTAAGTTTTTGAGATTGTTTTCAAAATCAACATATTGGGAGAACCATAATGAAAACCCGCCTAAAACAAAGCCAATAATAGCGGCATGCTTAAAGAACTTAAAAATTCTCTCTTCGCTCCATGACTTGGGTAAAAGGCTGTTTTGAGGAGCAGGCGGAATTCCGCCGAGGCACAGCACGAACACAGGCAAGACTAAGATTGAGGTTAGCATACTGAACAAGACGCCGCAGGATGCCACCACTCCAAATTCATAAAAACCTCTAAAGTGAGCAACCAAAAGCGTTAGGAATGCAGCAATGGTGGTGAGGCTCGCCAAGAAAAAAGGCTTTAACATTCTTTTTTGAGCGTGTTCCAAAACTTCTTCAATGGTTGCATATTGATGGAGGAGTTTTTGAGAGGTTCCTAGCATGTGAATCGAATAGTCAATTCCAATCCCGAGAATGATGGAAGAGACGAAAATTGTAAACGGATTCAGTACCCCATAAAAAATGGCAGTGAACGCAAGCATTGGAATACAAGCGTAAAGCACGGAAGCGATCACTAAAATCGGTCCCTTTATACTGCGGAAGAAGAAGATTGTTAAGAGGACAATCAATACAAGGCTGATTCCAAAAGAAAAGATGCTGTCATTCGCCAAATCATTGACTTCTTGCAATCCTTCATAAGTACCCTCAACTGTAAAACGGGTGGGAACTGGGTATTTTTTGCTATTGAAGTACTGCAAAAGGGTGTCGGAACGCGAGAGAATATGAGATACAAATTCATAGTCGGTCGAGGGTTTTGCGAGTTTCGCATTAACGACGCCGTTGAATAAAATTTTTCCTGTGCTGTCGGGCCTTGGGCAACCGATCAGGCGTGTTCTAAGATGAGCAGGAACAGGACCTTTTTGATCCCATTCCGCCGTTGCTTTTGTCGCTGATGATGCCGTATCCTTCTTAAAAAAGGCGTCAAAAGCGCCAGCAGCCTCGTCGGGAAGCCCAAGCTCTTGAGGAATGCTCGCGTCAAACCAGACCCGGTTTTTTGTTGGCTCGTCTTCTACCAGATCTACCATCAAAGGCAAGTTTTTTCTGCCGATTTCTAGTTCCACGTCTTCCAGATTGTCCCGGATTCTCTCGAGATGCTTGACAGGGAGATATAAAAGCGCATTGTCCTTAAAAAATTGATTGTCGTTATCCACTTGTGTGGAGACGTAATCGCCCTGCCAGTTTTTGTGGATATAATTGTTGATGGAATCTTGAAGGGCGGCAACTAATTCCGGATCTTCGCTTTGTATTGCAAGCATAAAGCGGTCCGTGCTGCCAAATCTTGTGAACGATTCCTTGAGCGCGATGACGCTTGGCGTATTTTCGGGAAGGAGATGCGAAAGGTCTGCATCCAATTTTAATCCGGGATAAACCAAAATCGGGAATGCGCAGAGAGCTGCCAAAATTAAATAAATGGCCAACGCTTTGAATCTATGCCGGCAAATTAGCGGAATATACCAATTTGAAAATCGTTTTTGAAAGGAGGGCTTTGTGGACATGGAGCAAATATACAATTTTTTCATTTTTCTTAGTTGGGGTTCTGCCTTTGACGTATAATTTATCCCTCTTAGAATTTAAGAGGGTTTCATAATAATATGTAGGAAGGATAAGGCCTATTCTCTATGCCGCTTCTGTGCATTGATATGAAATTTTCGTTTTGGTGCCGGAACTTTTGAGCATTATGATTGACTGCATGGGAAATTCTTTGACTTTTGCAACCGTCGTTTCTCAAAGTGGTCAAAAGAGCTTAAGGCGCTGCGGCGGATTGCCGGAGGCATCAAGACTTCGAGTATGGATGCCTTGCATCATCGCCTGCATCTCAGGTCTTGTTCAAACAAATTTGAGCGCGATTCTATCCATTTTGGGTAGCAATCATTCCACTATTCGGACTCTTGAAAATCTTTGCAGATTCGCTTGTAGGATGGCTTTTTAGTCTTTTGATCGATCTTTTAATTCAGAGAGCTTCTTTTTTTCCCGGTTTTCGGCGATTTGCAATAATGGGATAGATCCTTCCATTATAAATAAATAACACGTCGTAAATTTTTTGTTTACATTTGTTTCCGTTCCCGTTTTGGTCGTAAAGAACGATTGTTTCTAGGCTTTTGAAAAGACTTCCGCCCCCTTTTCGTTTGCTTTGATTTTAGCTACTTTTGCCCCGCTCTATTGGGGCTTGGAAAAGCCCTTTGTCACAAAAACAATGGACTCAAAATGACTAAAGCTAAGTTCATAAAATTCCTTATAGC
>JALNVO010000331.1 GCA_023231365.1 Fibrobacteraceae bacterium
GCGCTTCCGCCCAATTCTTCTTGGATTATGCTGCGGAAATGTTCAATGATGATTTCTATACGTTGAGCAATGTTGCTCTCATGGAGCTCCACGAAACGGGCAATCTGCCGTTTGGCGTCCTTGGTATTGCACCGTGGGTCATCATCCACGCTCTTATTCAGGTGGTAATATGTGTCATAGGTAGTATAATTTTGCAACACGTCAAGAATAAAGCCTTCTTCTATTGCCTGCTTCATGGAATACAGGTGGAAGGCTTCCTTTTGACCGTGCTTGTTCGTCCGTCCGAAGAGCTGGAGCGTCGTTGGTTTTGGGGTGGCGGTAAAGGCGAACATGGACACATTGGACTGCTTGCCATGCTTGGCAAGTTCTTCCATCACGATATCTTCCGCGTCGGCATCCTCAAGTTCCACATCCGCGGATCCGAGGACCTTCGCCACAGCCTCCATGTTTTTGCCCGCCGTGGAGGAATGGGCTTCGTCAATGATGACGGCGAAACTTTTTTCCTCGAGTTTCTTCACCTCGTCCACGATGTAGGGAAATTTTTGGATGGTGGTGACGACAATCTTGGTGTTGCTGACGATGGCAGCCTTTAGATCGGCTGAAGTGCAGTTCTTGTCCATGACGCGGATAAGCCCCGCTTTATGTTCCATGCCATTGATCGCGGCTTGCAGCTGCCGATCAACCACCACGCGGTCGGTCACAATGAGGATATTGTCAAAGATCACTTTATTTTGTGCGTTATGAAATGAGCTCAAGCGGTAGGCGAGCCAGGCGATGGTCTTCGTCTTGCCCGAACCGGCCGAATGTTGAATCAGGTAATTTTGGCTTGTCCCATACTCGTAGACGTCGGCGAGAATTTTTTGAACGGCATCCCTTTGGTGGAAGCGCGGGAATATAATATTTTCCGTCCGCTTCTTCTTGCCCGTATCCCTGTCTATATCTTCCTTTACTTCAAGGAAAATGAACTTGTTCACAAGTTCCAGCAGGGAATCTTTTTTGAGCACATCTTCCCACATGTAGGCGACGCTGAACGAATCTTTGCTTGCGGGGTTCCCCGCCCCTGCGTCAATGCCAATTCCGCGCCCCTTATTGAAAGGAAGGAAGGTTGTGGCGGTCTTTTCAATCTTGGTTGACATGTAGACTTCTTCCAAGTCCATAGCGAAATTGACAAGGGCGCCGAGTTTGAAAGAGAAAAGTCTTGTCTTGGGATCGCGTTCAAACTGATACTGTTTCTCGGCATTGTCAGTGGATTGCCCCGCCGCATTGCATTTGAGTTCAAAAGTGATGATGGCGAATCCATTGAGAAAGATCACCAAATCAACCCGTTCTTTTTCGCTTGCCCAGACCTCTTCGGCGACCGAGAAGATGTTCTTCTGGTATTTGACGAGAAGGTCTTTGTTGAAGTCCGTAGCGGGCCTGGTGTACATCAGATCAAGGTGAGCGGAGTCAATTTCCACGCCGTGCTTCAGTAAATCAAGAAGAGACCCGCCCTTTCCCGTCATTTTATTATTGATGGAGTTGACGACGGTTTCCTCATAGTCGCCCTTGAAAATTTTGCGGAGCTTTTCCGTCTGTTCGGGTTGCGTCTCGTCAAGGAACTCGAAAAGGAGCTCGCGATCCATAGCGAATGTGCGGTCGTAGTTTGCGTCTTTGCGGACTATGTAGCCGTTTTGGTCTTTGAGGTAATTCAGGATATACCGCTGATAATCGGCTCTTTCTTTAATGAACGTCATTTTGCCCTTGCCCCCTTGTTCTCAAGCCTCTTGGTCTCTTCCAAAAAATGATCAAAATCACTTTTGAATGATCTATCCTGAATGCTGCGAAAAAGGATATATTCCTTTTCCGCAAAGGCCTTTGCAATTTCATGGCTTACCCTGCCGGAATCATGCAGGATTTCCTCTTCATTGAATTGCAAGAACGCATCGAGCTTCTTTACCCAGCCTTCCATAGTCATGGGATTTTTGTGCAGGGCTTGATATTCCGCGTAGTCCAAGTACATTGTGACGATTCTTTCCAACTGTTCGAGTTCGTTTTTTTCGAGGTAGTTCTTGGCAATACTTACGTCGCTTTTTTCAATTTTCCCTTGCGGAGCCTTGCGCCAGCTGGTCAGTCCCATATTGGGCTTTTCGTGATTCGCACGCTCCATGATGAGCTCTGCGGCAGTGTGCCCGTGGATTGCCCAATGCAGTTTGTTCTGCACGGTTGCAAAAAAATCATGGGTCGTTTTGGAATTGAAGTCATAATCGATGCTCGTCGCGTAGATGTCGGTTATTTTTTGATAGAACCTTCGCTCGCTCAGGCGGATTTCCCGAATATCTTCGAGCAGGTGGTCGAAGTATTCCTTCGTAAGGGGTAAACCGGATTCCATAAACCGCTCTTTGTCGAGAACATAACCGCGAATCGTGTAATTTTTCGTGAGTTCTCCCGCCCATTTGCGGAACTGGACTGCCTTTTGCGAGTTCACCTTGAAACCGACGGAGATGATCATGGACAGGTCGTAGTGCTTGGTATTGTAGTTTTTCCCGTCGGATCCAGTTATTTGAAAATTTCTAATAACTGCCGATTCGTCCAATTCCATGTCGTCGATGATCTTTTTGATGTGGTAGTTTATGGTAGGGACTTCTACCTCGTACAATGCGGAGAGCGCTTTTTGGGTGAGCCAGATGTTTTCATCTTCGTAGCGGACTTCGATGTTTTGCGCGGTGTCGCCGGTGGAGGCGATGAAGGTCAGATACTCGGCCGTGCTGGAATGCACGGATA
>JALNVO010000332.1 GCA_023231365.1 Fibrobacteraceae bacterium
ACATCCATCAAAATTTCATTGCCATAAAACAACGGAGACGTGAACATCATCCATTCACTTTTTAACAATGAATCGATGACTTCTCCATTTCTAACGAAGTCTATCTCGCATAATTTTTCATTTCTCTTTTTCAGGCAAATCACGTTCCCGTTCCTGTACGTGATGTCGTCGCACCCCTCAAGCCATGCTAATCCGCCCGTGAGTTCCAGCTTCCGCACCGCGCCCGTAGACGTGTCTAGCACGGCATAAGGACATTGATACGCCCTTTGATCAATACATCGCCATCAGGCCAAGGCCTTGCATACTCAATATTCTTTTCCCACTTGCATCCCTCCTGCCACTGCATTTTTTTTGACGTAATAGGCAATCCGCCTATCTTCCAAAAACCGAATCTTCCCTTCTCATCATAGAAAAAACAGTGGAATCGCCAAGAGTCCCGCTTAAGATATTCAAAGCTCCGTTTACAGTGTCCCCCCATAAAGGGGCCTCTTTTTTCCGATAATTCACCAGGAACAGTCCCGGATGATCGCCGCCCACTTCGCAGTCATCACTGCCCATGAAGACCTCAGTGCATCTTTCCCATCCTCTGGAATTTTGAAGGACCGCCAGCGAGTCGTTCACAAAAGAGACCAGTTCGCCACCATATCGCCCGCCCCACGTGAACGTCGTATCGTCACCGCAGCCCCACACGGACAATGCGACAATCCCAGCGAGCGCTCCTCCGAAAAGTTTCGTCTTTTTTAACATTCTATTCTCCAAACCAAAAGTAATTTCCCATCGTAGCCTCTCCGAGCTCCATGTCACCGCAACGGCCATCGAAATCAAGAGAAAAGCAACCGCTCAGGCAAAGAGCAGCGGCAAGGAACAGAAATATCGGGTTGAAGCGTTTGTTTTTCTCTGACCCCAAGCTATGCATGACGAAAATCTCCCTGGTCAAACCCCGCCGCGGAACATCTCCACGATTTCTTTTCTATCTAGTAAAAGCATCCGCACCTGGCAACAACCGTTACATCGGATATCATAAGGCTCAACACTTGAGCTTCCTCCTCGGCGCACCGGTGCCTTCATGCGGACTGTCGAGCGTTATCACCTTGTCAACGTCCTCTTTATAAAGGGAGCCGCCCTGCACGTATTCACGGGATGAAACGCCGCCCATGCTGTGCGCGATGATGATGTTCCGGGAAGGAACCGTGCGGTAATTGGCAAAGGGTGAACTGCGAAGCGAATCCAATACATTCTGCCCGCCGGCCCGCACCTCCTGCGCCTCCTCGAAAAGTGAGCGGCGCTTTTTGCATCCGTTCGCTCCCTTCCATGTCCGCATGCCTATCTCCCGCCCGTTCACCTTCGGCGACTCCGCCGGATTGACAAAAGAACGCTGAATATAGACATAAGGGGAACTGTTCATCGCTACGGAATCCACAAACGGGGCACCAGTGCTGTCGTACTTATAATCCTCAAACACTGTGGAATCCAACCCATTCGTAAGCTTATCCGATTTATTTTGTCTGTAGGAGCCGAACATCCCGGTCGCTCCGCCAAGGTTCCAGTGGACAGAGGTATCGGCGGGGGCCGCCATCTTGTTTCTCAGGAACCGATACGCCTCCAGATAGACGGAATCGGAACAGACGAATCCGCCGCCCCGTGCACAAGAATCACATTGTATTTATAGAGAGCGACTCCATCGGCTTCGCCGCACTACATATCATGCCAAAAACACTCAACAAGGATAACAAAAATATACGCATCATTCCTCTCCTCCCGTTACTGTCAAATCTTCAGAATCATAGTAATCAACAACACTGGAATCGTCTTGAATAAATTCATAGGCCCCGTTAATCCATACACGGGAATTCAAAGTATCCAATTTCCAAGCCGAAGTATCCAATTTGTACAGCATTACCCCACTTAACGGATTTGAAGTCCTGTCAAATAAATAAATAGGATGATTTATCCAAAAAATGGTACTGTACCATCCAGTCACTGTCGTCTGAATATTCCAGCAGCTTAAGGTCCAAACCAGAGAATCTCGCTGTAGACCATCAGCAAACAAACGGACACCATAATAATCGTCAGCAAATATTGGCTGCAGGCAAGCCACCTTCCCGTTGAAATAGCTGATGTCGTCGCAGCCCGAAAGCCACGCGTCGTCGCCAGAGAAACGCTTCTGCTCCACCTCGCCGGTCGAAGTGTCCAGCACCGCGTACTGGCAGCTGTCTCCCCCGAGCGGAATCTCTTCTCCGAAAATGATGACGCCGCCGTCCTTCCAGGGCCTGGCCCGCATCGTCCCGTGAAGGCGGGGGCTGCACGAACCCGTCCACCTCCATTTCCTCAATCCCGACGGTCTCTCTCCGATCCTCCAGAAGCCGTAGCGGCCGTCGTCATCCGTGACCAGAATGGAGGAGTCGCTGTAGTAACCTCCGTAGGCACGCACAAAATAATCCAAGGTGTCACCCCAGAGAGGCGGTTCCTTCCGCCGGTAATTCACGAGGAAAAGGCCCGTGTTGTCACCGCCCTCCGTGCAGTCCGAATAACTCATAAAATGTTCCTCGCACCGTTCCCAACCACGATTATTCTGCACGAGAGCTAGTGAATCATTGACGATAGTCACCAGAGAACCGCTGCCTCGCCCCCCCCATTCCGTGTGCGCGCCATCCCCGCAACCCGCAAGCAGCGCCGCGAGCGCAAAAGACAGCCATATCGGATTGAAGCGCTTGTTTTTCTCTGACCCCAAGCTATGCATGACGAAAATCTCCCTGGTCA
>JALNVO010000333.1 GCA_023231365.1 Fibrobacteraceae bacterium
GCTACGCCCCCTCGCGCGCTGCAGGGTGTATCCGTTATGTACTTATGTACATTTCAGTACAAAGGAACCCCGAGCTCTGCGCGGGGTTACAGTTCTATAGCTATATAGTAAACCAGGAATGTTGATGAGGACATAGATTCCTTGGAGAAGGCTAACGTCCAACAAGAAGATGCGCAAAAGCCCTCACCATTAAAGAAATTCATCCATGATGTCTACGAATGCAAATACAACATCATCTGGCGCCCCAAATAGAGATTCCGGGTGATGGGCCGCTTTTACGTCCGCAACGTGATCCGGCGTCTTTGCAAATGGAAGCACCTGACGATAATTCAGGGTAACGTCCAGAAGGATCACGTCCACCTGGTTGAAATACCACCGAATCAGGGCGTGAGCTTTGTGGTCGGCTTCTTGAAAGGCCGGAGCGCAATAAAGATATTCGACCGGGACAAGAATCTCCGCAAAAAATACTGGGGCATGCATTTCTTGCCGACCAGCTATTTCGTAAGCACCGTCGGAGAGAATGAAGATCAGGTCGTGAAATATGGCTGTCATAGCAGAAGAAAAACGGTAAGCATGACAAACAAAGAAATCGTCCAGCATGCTTTGAAATAGTCCTCCTGCTCTACGCAGACATTCTGAATCTATAAGTATAATAACTGCAATTCCCTAACAAATCTTCAACATCGGGGTTTAGTAGGAATGCCGGTTAGAATCTTGAACCTTCTGGGCTTGTGCCAGTCCTTGTTTTTATGATGCCCGGCTTTTGGTAAAAGTAAATGTGAAATGTGTAGATTTCCCCCTACGGTTTTTTCTCATGCCTCTTTTTGCGGCTTTGATGCTCACTTATTTACGCCTAGTTTGTTTTTCTCCGCTCTGTATCGTACCGGAAGCAAAGATTCCCAGTTTTCCAATACATTCACCAATTCCAGGGATCACTCTCACTAAGCAGCATAGCTGCAAGTGTTCGTGTTTCCTACTCTTTTCGCATATTCATCTATGAAGGATCAGGGGCTCTAACCACTGAAGTGCCAAGAGCCCCTGTTTCCCATTCATCTTGCAAGTTCATTTTGCAGGGATCATTCTCACTAAGGAGCAAGCTCCTAAGTGTTCATGTTTCTTGCTTGGCTGCATTTGATTTCTTGACCACGAAACAATTTTATAGGTTTCTATAAGTCATTATATTAATAAGTCTTATGTGCTTTTCATGATAAATAGTCATTGTAGGAAATAGGTACTTGGTTTCCAGTGATATTGACGATTAACTATATTTTCTGCATGAAAAAATTAGCGATGGATTTTCACTCTAAACATTTGGGAAATTGCGCGGAATCCGTAGGGGCTGCTTTTGCGGAAGAGCATAAAAACTCCGAAGCTAGCGTCAAAGCTTTTGCCTCTTGTGGTGGAGGCCGTGCTCCGGGTGGGCTATGCGGCGCTCTTTATGCCGCAATCTCTCTAAATTCCGAAGCCAAGGATGAAATCATAAAGCGTTTTGCGGCGGCTACTGGTGGCACTCTTTGCCGTGAGATCCGCCCGAAAAAAGAGATGACTTGCACCGACCGGGTGGGCATCGCTGCGGGAATACTGGACTCGCTGGAAAAACGTTAGCCATTTTTGAACCTATATTCTGACTATGCCGTTTTTGTTCCGGCTCTATAGCTATGCTTGAAGTATACGAAGCCAGAAGAACTGTCCACGAATGCAAGTATCACATCATCTGGTGCCACACAAATAGAGATTCCTTGTTGATGGACGGAGATGTCCGATTTTATGTCTGCGACGTGATGCCCAAAAGGATCACGTCCACCTAGTTTTTGAAATACCACTGAATCAGAGCGTGAGTTTTGTGGTCGGCTTTTTGAAAAAGGCCGGAGCGCGATAAAGATATTCAGAGAGCATGGGGGTCTCCGTAATAATGGGTATACATTTCCGGTCGACGGGCTACTACGTGAGCTCGGTCGGCCTCAACACGGCGACTGTCCAGAAGTATATCCGGGAGCAGGAGACGCAGGATCAGATAGGCGACAGACTGACAAAAAATATACGGACCCTTTCAAGGGTAGCCTGTAATCAATCCACCAGGCTTGAACGGAGAGAATGCCAGCGTTAATTAGGCGCTGGCAGTTTTACCCCCTTCTAGGGGTGGTTGGTGACTGTGGCTAGGGGCCCGTTCTCGCCACTTTTTTAGGTGTGTGGGTTTACAAAAATTATGATATTATTAGTTTGTAGGCCGTTATAGTTACGGGATCGAGAATGATCCAAATTAAGGAGCAAAAACAAATGAAACAGAAAAAGTGGGCCGCATTATTGGGTATGATGGCGGTTGTCCTGATTTTGACGGCTTGCGATGGGGACAGCGGAAATAACAGTTCGCAATCCGAAGGGAATAGTTCCTCTATTGATTTTTCTTCAAGTGGTGAGCAAATCAATTCTTCTTCAGGGCTTTTTAGTTCATCATTTCCTCTTTCGTCTTCGGCCGGTCAATCCTTAAGTTCCTCATCGGTTGGGGCTTGCACCAACGCATACGGAACTAATACCGTAACGGATTGCCGTGACAATCACCTCTACAAAACAGTGACTATCGGCACGCAGACGTGGATGGCGGAGAATCTGAACTATGCGGACACCGGGGCCATGCCGAATCTTGCGGGGAATACCAGGTACCATGTATTTAATTTGGACAGTTGTGCGAAATATGGCAGATTTTACACCTGGACAGGGGCGATGAACCTCGATAGTTCCTATCAGTCCATGGTGGCGA
>JALNVO010000334.1 GCA_023231365.1 Fibrobacteraceae bacterium
AAGTCTTCTGCACAAATTAATTTATCCAAAGGGGCACAAGAAATTGTCCGCAAGTCTGGAATCTACTTGGTAAAATCCCGGAACAGAGCGGAAAGTTATAAGATTTCTGTCATAAAAGAAAATTGATATCATGCTAAATAATTTTTTAGGGTATCTCTAAAAATTGCTTTGGTGAAATGAAATTGCCAAGAACCGAGGAAGAAACACGAACACTTGCGCTTTAGCGCTTAGTGAGAAACAGGGGCTCTTGGCACTTTAGTCAAAAGAAACCTCCGTGCTTTGCGCGGGGCTTCCGTATTCTATAGCTATGCTTGGAGTATAGTAAACCGGTAATGGTGATGAGGGCATAGATTCCTTGGACAGGCAAATGTCCAACAAGGAGATGCAGATGCCCTCATCATTAAAGAAATTAAGTCATACCGTCTACGAATGCAAGTATCATATCATCTGGTGTCCAAAATATAGATTCCGGGTGATGGACGGAGTGGTCTGCTTTTATGCCCGCGACGAGACTTGCCCCTGTGTGAATGGAGATGCCCGACAATAATTCAAGGTAACGTCCAGAAGGATTACGTCCACCTAGTTCTTGAGATACCACCGAATCAGAGCGTGAGCTTTGTGGTCGGCTTCTTGAAAGGCCGTAGCGCAATAAAGATATTTGACCGCCACAAGAATCTTCGCAAAGAATACAGGGGTATGCTTTTCTGGTCGAGGTGGTATTTTATAAGTGCCGTCCGCATGAATGGATAGCTGTCCGTGAAATATGTTCGTTCACAGCAGAAGAAAGGCAGTGAAGAGGAGAGACAAGAAAGTCTGTCGAGTAAGTCTTGATTTAGATAGCCCCCTATGGGGGCCTGTTCACGCCACCCTTCTAGGGGTGTCCGGCGCCACTTACTGGATCCGGGATCTCTGCGGACGCATAACTTTTGAATTTGAATAGGACTAAGTCTTGTATCCCTGTGTTAAAGATAAGGAAGCATATTGTGGTGCGGTTGAACGCTCAGCGTTCAGACTGACCGCAAATGAAATACCCCGCAGCTTGCTGCGGGGTATCAAAGCCAAAGGCAAAACCCGGATCGGAGCTACATCGCATGAGAGACTTTGTGGCTGTTATGCACATATCCATCTATACATGATAGAAATCAAAGCCGTAGCAAGCTATGGAAAAATTCAACCCCAGAGATTAAAGCAGATCTAGCGGGCTATGCGCCGCAAGAGAGCTCGGCGTACGGACGTGAGTGTAAATCATTGTCGTATCCAGTTTTGCATGCCCCAGCCGTTCCTGAATCTCACGGATCGAAATTCCTGCCTCCAACAGATGCGTTGCAAACGAATGACGCAGAGTATGAAAATGTGCGCATTCTGGAAGCTGGCAACGCCTGCAGACCTCCTTGAAATTTCTCTGCACCGTTGATTCCAAAGGGTGCCAGCGCACGAATCTCCCCGACTCAGGATGCCTTAATAAATTCTTCGATGCGAAAAAATACTGATAATCCCAGGATGTTTCAAGTTTCGGATACTTCCTTCCTAATGCGTTTGGCAGATCTACTTGAGCAAAGCCTGCCACCAGATCGTTATCATAAAGTTTCTGTCGTTCTGTAAGATGAATTTCTGCGGCTGCTTTCAATGTCTTTGGAAAAGGAAGTGACCTAGATTTCCCGCCCTTTCCCGTTTGGACGATGAGTAGATCCCGGTCCAGAGAGACATCCTTTATTCGGAGATTCAACGCCTCATTCAGACGAAGTCCGCAACCGTAAGCCAAAGAAAACAGGAGCTTCCATTCTGCTGGGGATCCCGCAAGCAGAATTTTAATTTGTTCCCGGGTCAGTACAAAAGGCAGATACGTTGTATCTGAAGCCCGGAGTAAATCTCCGACATTAAGGAACTCATGTTTAAGTCCATCAACCCAAAGTTTCTGGAGTGCACAGAACAACTGGTTTTGTGTTGAGGCTGATACGTTCTTCTTAAGAACCATACTTTCCACGAAATTCTTAATAGCGCACTCTTTCAGGTTTTCTGGAGCGCATTTTTGTTCTTGTGCGAAACGTTCCCACCAGCCACAATAGGCTTCTATCGTTCTTGGTGAATATCGCTTTACTTTCAGAAGCCTTTTCAAACTTTCTATAAGAGTTGCCCAGGAATTTTTAATAACATCGCATTCTTTTTCGCCGTATTCCCTGAGCCAAATTTGCACCGCATTCAAACATGTATGAATTTTATACCCCACCTCTTCCCGGGAGAGCATGTCGCGCCGTACGAAATCAAGAGAATCTTCTTCTTTACGACAGATTGGGAACCCCTGGCTGATGTACCAGCGTACCCATAAACGATAATATCTTTTTTGCTCGGGGCTTAATCGGTAACTGTCTAGGATGTGGTCATAATTATTCCTGATGTTGTCGTTCATCCATAGTTTCCGAAACTCGGCACTGCTTTTCATAAGCCCTCGTTATTTTTGAATACTAAAGATACTTTTCCCTTTATGACAAAAATTGACAAATTACTGGATAAAAGCTAAATGCTTTTCCTTTCCTTTTATACAGGTCATGATAATGGGAAAATCGGTCCATTATAGGGGCCGTTTCTAGGTTTTTTTGCTCTATTTTTGAAGAATTATTTGAACTTGGTGCTCGTTTGTAGTTACATTTATGCTCGTATTTTGTTGTATAAATGGGGTGTTAGCCTAACAAAACGGAAATATTGTACATTTTGTGAAAAAAGAGGAGTAAGCATGTTTTTTTTAATTGTTCTATTGA
>JALNVO010000335.1 GCA_023231365.1 Fibrobacteraceae bacterium
ACAATATCGTTGCCGTACAACCTGCAGTCCGCGACATTTGCCAGTAGCGCGGTCCAACTGGTGATTCCATCCATTGCATAAAGGCCGTTAGTTGTTGTGACCAAGGCTGTACGGGATCCTGACATATGGATCTTCTCTCCTTGTTGTCCAACGAGTTGCCAAGCACTGGTAAATCCTGCTTTTGCGAAAACATTTCTGTCATTCATAATCACAAAAATATTGGAACCACTGATATCCCAGGCATATACGCCCGGCGATGTAAAATCATTCATCCAAATTGCGGATAGTCCGCCGGTCTTCAGTGCCATAGCCCGGTTTCCATTCAGAACAGAAACTGTTTTCCCTTGCAGAAGGAAATCCACCACTCCAGAAGCCAAAGTCTGCCATAACGCAGACTGAGAACCTTCCTTTACGCAGAAGATGCCGCCGTTTAGTAGCACCGCAATACGAGATCCTTCCAACTGATACTTACTGACGTTTGATATTTGCTGAACCCAGTTGGAATGAAGATTTCTCTCTTTTGTAAAAAGAGTATTATCACTGCGGAGGGCAGCGATGCGCGTGCCCACCAGTTGAAAGGACTTTATGGATGAGGACAGTAAAATCCAGATCCCATTTATGCCGTCTTTACCCCACAAATATCCGCCGCTGGTAAGTGCGACAAACCAATTTCCACTTTGCCGGAACGACGTCGTAAGGCCAAAATTCAAGGGTACTCCATTGGGGCCGATGAGTTCCCCTACAGAAGAAATATAGGGATACGTGGTGGATGGATAAAGCCACTTGATGGCGATTTTGTCATTAGCGGAGAGAACGGTGCGATTATTGTCTGGACAGCTATTGTTGTTATTGTTGAACATAATCGAACCACAATCTGGTCCTAGAGTTCCTGGAACTTGCTGCCGGGTATAATAACCGTCCGCACTGTGATCCGTTTCATCCAACAAACCAAGAATATGCCCAAATTCGTGTAGCGTAATGCTTTTTAAATCGGCGAGTGCGTATGGGACATATGGTGAAGCGATGGTTTCCAAGATTACATACTGCGGGGAACCGGAATTATCAAAGTTGCTGAGCCCAATTTTCCTCCCCCAAGGTAATTCAGCGCATGCTACGGCATTGAAAGAACAAAAGTTGTTAAACGATGCAGTAGGCAAAGAACGAACAATTACGTCTGCCAATGATGATGATGTTACTTCCACGAACTTCACCATGCTGCCAGAGACGGAACTCCATGTACTCGCTGCGAACTCTGCTGCTTTTTTTTGATTAGCTGAAAGCGATGCATCATAATAAATACGGATATTGCCGACTTCACCTGGCGATGGATATACTTCTGATGCAAAATACTGGGAAATTTCAATTCGATCATCAAATGTCGCTGTGCTCTTCGCAAGAACTAGGCCTGTTGTGGATTTTTCAGAGAGATGTTCTTTACTGATTACCATATCGCCGTTGATGACAAAGCCGGTCTCCATTTCATATATTGAATATGGATTTATTCCATAGCTTATGACGGCTTTCTTTAACGCAGAATTTTGGGCAAGAATAGTCTGCGCTGCTTGTTGGTCTTGAGTGCTGGATATATTGGATGAATTCGGTTGTGTTATTCCCCCTTCACACGAACAAAGAAAAATAATAGCCTCTATTAAGGCAACAATCCCATTATTATTCATTAAATCTCCTTGACCTCTAATTGGCTCTATTTATAGCGGTCTAATTTCTTGAACAGAAGTGGTTCCCTTTTTTGAACAGAAAAATTCAAAATCTTAGTTGAATTTCTTATCATGCCGCGCCTTCAATGAAAGCACGATTGAAATATATATCCGAAGGAGCGTTGCCGTCAAGAGAAAAATGTTCGCGTCTGTCGTTATAGAACGTGAAACAGCTCTCCAGACCAATCTTGCACTCCTTCACCGATCGATAGCCGCGGATATACACATCCTCATATTTCACAGTCCGCCACAGACGTTCCACGAATATGTTGTCAAAGGCGCGGCCTTTGCCATCCATGCTGAGGCGAGTCGGCGAGTTCTCAAAAATATCAGTGAAGTCTTCCGACGTGTACTGGCATCCCTGATCCGTGTTGAATGTCTCCGGCCAACCGTATCTGTCAAGGGCTTCCCGGACGGCGTCAACGCAGAACTGCGCATTAAGAGTCGTTGAAAGCTTCCAGGACAGGACGCGACGGCTGTACCAGTCAATCACTGCGGTCAGATAGACAAAGCCGCCCTTCAGGCGGATATAAGTGATGTCCGTGCTCCACACCTGATTCACACGAGCTATGGCTACATTATGAAGCAAGTACGGATACTTTACATGTTGCCTGTCCGGGATGGACAGGTGCTTCTTTGGAAAAACGGCACTGATGCCGAGCTTCCGCATGATGCATCTTACCAATTTCCGGCCTGCTTTCATGCCGCACCTATTGTAAAGCGCAGACAGCATCCGTCGCTGGCCACGGGTCGGATCTTCCGTATAAAGTCCGTCGACCTCATTCATCAGATCACGTTTCTTTTGCGAAATGACGGGCCTATGATAAAAGCCGCTGCGAGCACGGCACACTGGCGGATGACCGGCATCCCGTCGTCTTTTGAAACGAGTGACTTCTTCAAATCAAGCCCAATTTCCTGCAGTTTTTTTTTAAGAATTCGAGGTCCATGTCTTTCTCGCCGATACGCTTGTGGAGTTCATCCCGTTCTGCGCGGAGCTTCTCGATTTCGTGTAATTCATTTTTAGGTCCGCTG
>JALNVO010000336.1 GCA_023231365.1 Fibrobacteraceae bacterium
ATGGGGCACGAAGCGCTACCTGAACATGAAACATCTCTACGAATTGGAGAAGGAAACGGACGAAGTGGCCTGATTTCTATCCCTGGAACAAACTATTTTTGCGAAAAACCCTTGACACTACCGACTTCATGAGCGACAGCCTAGAGAACGACCACAAGTTCCGCGCGTTCAACGTGATCAACGACTACAACCGCGAAGGCCTTTGTGTTGTGGACGTAGACTTCTCGCTGCCGTCGGTGCGCGGCATGCGGAGACTGGAGCGGTGGGCGCAGGACAAGGGGATAAGGCTTCTGCACACGGAGCCCGGCCATCTGACACAGAACGCCTACATAGAACGCCTGCATAGAACGCTTCGACAGGACGGTGTGCCAGGAATGGCTGTGGAGCTATAATAATGAACGTCCGCATACATCCATCGGGCGCATCCCTCCCGTGAGAATGCTTGCAGGAATGAAAGACTTTACCTCAGGATCCCCTTAAAAATGGGGGGGATTACAGTTAGGCTTCTTTTTTACAATTAAAAAGTAAGCTCAACATAATATTCATTTATCTTATTAATTTCTGTCTAAGAAATCATCTATAATTTGAGGCCCAGAAAATGTGAATTCACCAAATTTTTGGCTTATCAATTGATTATTAAAATCAAATCCCAAAAAATTAATTCTAGGATTATCTTCTGTCATTTTATGAAATGCACATATTTGAAAATCCTTATCGCTAATTATGCCACATTGCATATTTCCTCCAACTGATGGGAATTTGTCTGACGCTATAATTTCTTTCAACACCGAAAAAACAAGACCTACTCCTTTTGTGTTAGCAGAATTCATTTTTTCATAGAAAAAATTTATAGCATTAGTATCTCCAATACAAACAAAGCCAAATTGGTCTTCTTTTAAAAGTTCATTTATACAGCAGTCAGAAAAACTGTTTTCATCAGCATCTGCTTTTATTTTAATATCTATTTGAAACAGACGTTGTGCTCCTAATTTATTACAGAAGCCACAAATAAAAAACGATACATTGGAAGTGAATCCTAATCCTTGAAAAATAGCTAACGGTGTAGTTTTAACAATCTCTTTGAAATATTCCAAAAGCCTTTTCAACGATAATGGCTCTGGATCATTTGGATTTGTTTGATAACGAACCCTAGATCCAACCTGCGAAATAATTTCCTTAACTAGCAAACCTGATTCAGCATATCCTGAAAAAACAAGTCCAATGTCTTCTTTATATTCAAAGTCGTTCCATGTATTCTTTATTCTTAATGGAATTTCAAATAATTTTATTCCATAATCTTGATGTTTTCCATTAATTGAAAAACGTGAATCAGCAATTAAACCAATTCTATTTTCCCTTTTCCAAGCAATTGCTAATGTCATATAATACCTCTTGTTTTGTGTGCCGAACATGTGCTTAACTTGCGAAGCTTTAGCCGAGTCAAGTTGAAGCAGTTGTTAGGTTTTTTTAATAAATGAAATTAGCATCTTTAAATACAGTATCAATTCCAGACATTCTAGTTATATTACAACCATAAAATGTACCAGATGGTGTCATTATCACGCCACCAATACGGTCAAAATCCAAAATATTATTTGCCTTTAAAAATGGAATAATACTTTCGAAAAATCTAATATCAACTTCTGTTAATTGAATTTGAATATCTTTTCCTGTTTTGAGTGCTGGTATAATTTTTTTGTTAAATTTATCTATTTCACCAAAAGACTTATTGCATTCCGACCAAAAAGTATATTTCTTTTCAAAGTCATTTACGCTGATTATGAAATCACTAAAATCGTACTGAGGGATATTTGATCCGATTGCTTGAGCTAGTACTGGCAGTAATAATTTCATACTTGATATTTCATTTGCTTTTGCAGCTTGTAACAGATTAAGTGGTAATGGGAGTTTACTTGGCTCCATGCCTGAATGACACAATGGTATTACCGGAATATCTCTTATCCAACCGGCACCAGCTTCAAAGTTTATCCATGGTCGAATTATTGATTTTGGACTGCATAAAACTATTTCAACACTACAATTTTTTAAAGAATCTGTTATATTATTTAACCATTTTTGTCCCAAAGTGATGCTATGTTCGTCTGAAGAAACAAATACTTCAATTAAACCTAAAAATGCTTTTCCAATAAAATCCTTGACAAATAATGCTAAATCTTTTTCTTCAGTGATGTGTGAAATAAACACAATTTTTTTCATATCTGATTCTCCTTATTTTTGACCGCCGAAGGCGTCAACCTAACAAATCTTCTCCATATCCCCGTAACCTTGTTAGTGTGGCGCGCTTTGTCGGTATAAGCCGATTTGCCTATCCCAAGATTGCGGGAAGAATATATATAAATTTGAAAAGACAATGCGCTTTTCTGTATTTTAAACTAGAAGTCCGAGTCTTATTTTAGTGGTTTATAGTCTGGACTTGAATAATTTATCCGGATACGGATAAGTTGTTGCTTAAGAATTCAAGGTCCACATCCTTTTCGCCCATGATCCGGTGCGGTCTCTTTTTCCGATACCACTATATCTATTATTTCATCCGCACTGGACTTATCGCGTTGTTTTACTGAGAAATCCTTTTGAGATGCAGTTTGCTCAGGATTTTCACCAAGAGCTGTTTTGCGATGTCGCCGGCGTCTTCCGAACCGATGACTTTCTGAAGCACGAGCGCGAGAACGAATAAGATTCCGCCCACGATGCAGGAATAGGCGAGGAGGACGAAGATATTCG
>JALNVO010000337.1 GCA_023231365.1 Fibrobacteraceae bacterium
GAAGGCTACGATAGTTTTCAAAATAGCCAGTGATTTACGGCAAGGGGTAAACGACAGATGAAACAGAAACAACGGGTGGCATTATTGTGCATGGCGGCGGCCGCGCTGATTTTCGCGGCATGCAACGGTGACAGCGGGAACAACAGTACCGAACCGCAAGGGAACAGTTCGTCTTCGACCGGGATATCTTCAAGCTGTGAACAAATAAATTCATCCTCGGTTGTTAAGTCCTCTAGTTCTTCTGTGAAGGGATCGAGCTCGTCGGTTGTTGTTTCGAGTTCGGGCGCGAAGGCGCAGTCCAGTTCTTCGATCCCGGTTTCGTCTTCAGTCGGAACGCATTCCAGTTCGTCACTTGTCGTTTCCAGCTCAAGTGTGAATGTGCAGTCCAGTTCTTCCGTCCCGAGTTCTTCTTCGGCGGTGGCTCCCTCTTCCGTCGAACATGACTCCATCACATACGCTGGCCAGACGTACAGGACTGTGAAGATCGGTACGCAGACGTGGATGGCGGAAAATTTGAACTATGCGGATAGCATAGCGACGCCGAACCTCGCTGGAAATTCGTGGTGCTACAAAAACAGCGCGGACAACTGCGCGAAGTACGGCAGGCTCTACACATGGACGGGGGCGATGGACATTGACGATTCCAATCTGTCGGCGAGGACAAGTGCGGTGATTTCCGGCCCTTGGCAGGGCGTGTGCCCTGCGGGGTGGCACGTTCCGACGGCGGCGGAATGGACGACGCTCGAAAACGCGGTGGGTGGTAGGAGTACTGCGGGGACGGCGCTCAAGAGCACGAGCGGGTGGAAGAGGAATGGCAACGGTAGGGACGTGTACGGTTTTTCCGCTTTGCCGGGTGGCATCTACGGCGAGATGGTCTTCTACAACAGTGGCTCCAGCGGCTTCTGGTGGACGGCTACGGAGTACCGTTCTACGGGCGAATACACCGCATACATCTTTTATGATATGTCCTACGACATCACGAGCATGACATCGGGCCACAGCGATGAGGTGTATAGTCGGTCGCTTCGGTGTTTAAAGGATTGATGCCTGGCCTGAGCGCCGCTTAGAGCGAGCGTCCCAAGGCTGCAAGGCTATGGGACCTCCAAAATAGGAGTTTAACATTGGGCTACGGCTCCGTCTGTAGGTGGCACGGCCTTGGTTTTGTCGCGTTCCGCGCCGAGCGTCTGCCCGCGCGCGGTGTGGTTCGAGTGCACCAACGCATAGTAAATGATCGTTTGTCCCGAAGAGTCTGTGACCGGAGATTTCAAGCACGGTTCCTAGTGCTTTTTACTGAAAAACGACTATTTTCGGTTACAACCGAAAATTATTCATTGATTTTTCGGTTACAATCGAAAAATTTGCTATTTTAGAAGGCAATCTACGGTGCGAGGGACTTCATGATCAAACGGATTTTAGCCGATGTCTTGAAAAATGCGGCCGGACAGAAAAAGATCATCGCTCTGATCGGCGCGAGGCAAGTGGGCAAGACCACGTTGCTCACGGAATTCTTGAAAGAGGGCAGGAATGCGCTCTCGCTGAATTGCGACGACTTCGACGACCGCTTTGCATTGGAAGACCGGTCGACTACGGAATTGCGGAACTTGCTGGACGGTCACGACATCGTCTTCATAGATGAAGCGCAGCGTGTGAAGAACATTGGCCTTGCGTTGAAGAAAATCGCGGATTTGAAGCTCGGCGCAAAAATTTTCGTGACGGGATCCTCTTCGCTGGAGCTCGCGGATACGATCAATGAACCCGCGACGGGTCGCATCCTGGAATATAATCTCTTTCCCTTTTCGCTTGCCGAGGCGGCTTCCGCGACGTCGCTTCGCGAAGAAAAACGGCTGCTGGAAAGCCGGATGATTTTCGGCCTGTATCCCGATGTGGTGAACGCGCCGTCCTTTGCGCGGCAGACGCTGATGAATCTCACGAACAATTACCTCTATAAGGACATTCTGAATTTCGGCGGGGTGAAGAAGCCGGATATGCTCCAGAAACTGGTGCGCGCGCTGGCCTTTCAGGTGGGGAGCGCGGTAAATTACAACGAGCTCGGCGGTCTGCTCGGGCTGGATAAGGAGACCGTTGAAAATTACATCGGCCTTCTGGAGAAATGCTGCATCGTTTTCCGCCTGAATTCATTTAGCCGCAATATGCGGAACGAAATCAAGAAGGGAAAGAAAGTCTATTTCTATGATAACGGGATCCGTAATGCCGTCATCAATAATTTTTCGCCGTTGGAGGCCCGGAATGACATAGGCGCCCTTTGGGAGAACCTTATGGTCGTGGAACGGCTGAAACGGAACGCCTATTCTGAAAATTTCGCATCGCTTTATTTTTGGCGGACGCAGAGCCAACAGGAAATAGACTTGATCGAAGAGAAGGACGGCAACCTGAGCGCTTTTGAGTTCAAGTATAACGCGAATAAGAAGGCTGCCCTGCCGGATAGCTTTAAAAGGCATTATGGCGATGTTCTGCTCACTCTCGTGAACAGGGACAATTTCCAGAATTTCGTGGGGCTTGCGACATAGAGGATGCATCCTTTTTGCACAAGGTGATTTTTGTGCTGGCGATAAGTACAAAAAGTGTATAGGAGCCTGCAATCAAGCGAGACTTGAGCGGGCTCATCATGCGCATCAGTGGCAGCTCACTGAGTCCTTGCTATGGCCATGATGACCTAATTGAGCGGAAAGGTGGCATTGCGGGTACTCAGTCCGCCGAGGGGGCGAAAAGATTAAA
>JALNVO010000338.1 GCA_023231365.1 Fibrobacteraceae bacterium
CTTTCCGTGCGTTCGTTGCGACCGCCGCCGGAATTGATTAAATTGAATCCAATGGCACGGGAACGTCAACAGCTGATGGCGAGCCGCATTCATGGACGGGGCGCCGCGGGGTGTCCCCGGAGATGGGGCGTCGACTACGACGCCAAGGGAGAACGCACCCGCATCCAGCACGGCAACGGCTGCTCCGCCGGATACACCTACGACGGAAGCGGACAGCGCGTGCGCAAGGTCGTCGTCAAGGGCAACATCGTCGAGACGCTCACCGCGGAGAACGGAAGCGCGGTCGCAACGCCGGCGCCCGTTTTGCGTTACCAGCCCGACGATTATCTGGACTTCGCGAGCCTTGAGCTGGATGGAAACGCGAACGTCATCAGCTACGAAGAATACTATCCCTACGGCGACACGAGTTACCAGGCAGGCCGCAGCGCAAGCGAGGTGAGCCAGAAGCGGTATCGGTATACGGGCAAGGAGAAGGACGAGGAGTCCGGGCTGTATTACCACGGGGCCAGGTACTATGCCTGCTGGTTGGGGAGATGGACTGCTAGCGATCCTGCGTGGTTGGTGGATGGGGTGAACCTGTACATGTATGTGCGGGGGAATCCGGTGAGACTGCATGATCCTAGTGGAAACGCTGGAGCACCACCAGAATGCACCGATCAGATTGACTATAACCTGCCGAATCAAGATGTAAAGGCTCTTCCAGATAATCCCACACTCGGTGGAATGAGAGGGAATGCGAGTGGAAATTTTAAACTGCATTTGGAACCTGAACTCGGCAATGATGCGAGCTCATTGGTATTATTAGATGATTGCAAATTTAATTGTGGAAAAAGCTACACTGAAGCAGTTAAAGATTTAACAGTGATTGTAAAAGCTATTGGTCAGCAAGATTTGACGGATCAACAGAAAAATGAAATAGCCAAAATTCCAGAGCCTCAGAATTTCTTATTGCTAGCTAAAGATGCATATACTAAAGGAAAAGCATATCTTAGCGATCCAAAGAATCGTGCTCAAGTTGAAGGGTTTGATCAATTGCGCACTGAGACAATGGGTGACTCAGGAAAAAATGAGTTTTATATAACAGGCCATACAGGGAAAATCAAAAACTTGAATCCGAAAATAGGGGTTATCTCAAATGAAGGCCAAAAGTCGGTTATCCCAAAATACGATCCCAAAGATACTGTCATTTTCCATTCTCATCCAGATGAAAATCCATTATCCTTTAATGGTAGGTATATAAAAGATAGCCGAGGCGAATATGTTGAAGGAAGAGGCGGAGACCTATTAGCTAGTGCAAGCAGTGATAAGGGTGTTTTTGCAATTACTCCAAGTGGAGATATTTACTTTACAACACCAAAACTTGCTTACTTTGGAATAACACATTCATCGCTGGGATTGACTCCTTCTTCGGATGGATCAGGAAAGTTTGGGCAAGTATACTTAGGTAACATTAGAGACTATAGGAGGGACAAATGATGAAAATGCATGTTCTTTGCACTCTATTTATCTTCTATGTGGCACATGCTATGCCTTTTTGCTATGAACAAATTGGAAAGCTAAAAACAAAGGACACATCGGTTGTGTATGCTGAGTGCATTGATTCTGCACATGCAGTTCTATATCGCTCAACTTATCCTGATGTGTTGCTATTTGCTAGATTTGGCAATTCAGTTACGCTTGAAGTTGATAGTATAATAGACTTTAATCATGGTTTTTCAGTTTATCGATCTGAAACTGATTTGATAAAGGAGATGGGGGATGTTCCAGAGATGGACTTCAATAAAAAAATAAGGATACGGTTTACTTATGATTCAAGCCGAAAATACCAACTGAGTAATCCACTATTAGGTCGCTTTGCAAATGACTTATTCATTGTCGATGATAATCATGTTTATGAACTTTCATTAAGTAGGCAAGCGTTTGATAAAGTATTGAGATATCATTTAGCCATGGATATTCGAGAGGATTGTAGTGACAGTCATATAACAAGACATCCAAATCCCCAAAAAGTCATTTCTACATCTACTATCAAGGTTTCATTCCAAGACAGTTCTGAGTTTATTCTTTCATCGAATGGATCGTTGAATGTTCATGTTGTAGACATAAATAGCTGTTTAGAATTGAAAGGATTCTACAAAAATATTCAGATTGATCGTGTCAAAGGTGATGGTTGTAAAAAGAACATCTCACTGTGTGATTAAAGCCTTTCCCCACTTTCCCAGCCAACTCCCCATCCATCTTGGCGAAGAGCTTTAGGATGGCTTCCAAGCGGTCTAGGATATAATCTTTGGGTATATCTTTGGCTGACATGCCCATAGTTTATATCATCACCCGGTCTTCGCCTTGCAAGGTATCCCGGCATCTAGGGCACACTCATCCATGATCTTCCGAACCTCTTCCGCAAACGATTTCCCTGCCCACAGGGCATCGGAACGCATACAGGCAATGGATGCCGCTCCGATAAAGTTTTCCCATGACATTGCCCACCAGATCGGCTTCGTACATGAGCAATATACTGAAAATTTCCGCTTGGCCCTTGTTGGTGGCAGGCGTTTCCCCCGCAGAAGGGGTAGCGAGCGACAACGCGCGAGCGAGGGGAAAACTTTCCCCTGCCAAAGAAAAAGTTCATAACTTATATTGTAATCATGCCTTCAATCGCCGAAAAGCTCCGTGAAACTAAGACGGGACGGGAACATGTCGGGAGCGGATCAGCTACGGGACCTGA
>JALNVO010000339.1 GCA_023231365.1 Fibrobacteraceae bacterium
CTATTCCCGTGTATTGCGTGGTCTGCACGATCTCCGATGTCGCAAAGCTTCCTCTCACGTGGAGAAAGATAGTATCTTTGCCACCTTCCGTTGACAAAAAAAAGGAGGCGGCATGACATCCGCTGCGGACAGCCTTCATCTGTGCTGCACTCTAGCGTTCCTTGTGCTGTCGTTCATGGCCTTCCTGCATCATTTCGGCCCGCACCGGAGATGCGTCTTCAAAAGAAAGACGAAAGCGGGAACCTTCCGCGGCCACCGGCGGCCCAAGCCCGCGTGGGCAAGACGGGAGATCATACGCATTAAGGCGCACGTCCCCCTCGCCGGAGCGAGGCAGGTAGCGGACATCTTCAACAGGAACTTCGCGGCGACGACGGGAGTGAGCGTCGGGAAGACTTTCGTGTACACTGTTTTGCGGGACAATATTTACGAGGTGGAAAGGCTGAGGAAAAAGTGGAAGTATCTCATTCCAATGCCGATGGCAAAGAACATCGTCTGGGGAATGGACATGACGGGAATCGAAGACACGGATGGCAGGACGAAAACAGTGCTCGGCATCCTCGATCACGGGACAAGAAGATGTCTTTCGCTGAAAAGTATTTCGGACAAGGCTTCAATTACGCTTTTAAAGGCGTTGCTTGCGGCAATTGAAGCATACGGGAAGCCGAAAGCTATCCGCACGGACAACGAGAGTGTATTTGTGTCCAAACTATTTCAGTTCGGGCTGTGGATTCTGGGAATAAAACACCAAAAGACACATGTTCACTGCCCCTGGGAAAACGGTCGTATCGAACGGTTCTTCGGAACGTTCAAGTTCTATTCGGACAGGGTGATCTTCAATGCAAAAAAGATTCAGTTTGCGCTGGACGAGTTCCGGTTCTGGTACAATAGGGTGAGGCCGCACCGGCACCTCGGCGGGAGGACCCCGGACGAGGCATGGGAAGGGACGGACCCCTGCGCCCAGCCTCCGGCAGGGGCAAGGGAAGTCTCCCTCCGGGGCGGGCTGCTGAAGGGGTACCTGTTCCGTTACGGATAAAGTATTCCACTCCCGACGGGGATATTGCATACCGTCGCACGATTTGGCCGCTAGGAAGCAGGAAAGTCCCATTTCCGCAACAAGAAAGCCCCTCTGATGGGGGCAGTGAAAGAGACGTTCTCAAAAAGGACAGCGGACGGGGCAACAGGCAGCAACTGTGCCTAATATCAATAAAAGCAAGAAACGTATTAAAAATTCAGTTTTTTAATCTGTCTTTCACTTTTATAAAAGATGCAGGCATCTTTTCCACAAGGAAAGATATAACCATCAACGCATCCGCCGCAATCCGTCGTCATCGTCAGTTTTTCCGAACTCGTGGAATCAAACCGAAGTGAATCCCCGTCTATGACATATCTTTGAAGTTTCGCTTCCATTTTTTTTGCATCAGTTTCAGCGCATACCATATATGGATATGAAAAATACACGCCGAAATATCCATTACACCGTTCAGAGCTTTTTTTAGATTTATAAATCCAACGCATGGAATCATTCGTATCAACTAAAAGTAATGCATCATATTCATAATCACTATCATAAGCCAATAGTAACGCTTTTTTCTTTCTTCCAGACAAAGTCTTAGACATATACTTGTGTCCTAAAAATTTTAAATTGCATTCTTTATCCATTAACAACAAAGCATTTGTATGTACACTATTCTTAGATGTCCGATTTTCTAAATCAGCGGCTTCGATAAGCACTTTTTTTTCATTAATGAATAAAACTGATTCATACAAATAAAATTTTTTCAAATTCACAGGGCAAGACCATAGAACTTTACCCGTCAAAACGTCAGCGATCCGGATAGAATCCGATTGCTCGTATTCCTTCAAAATTTTTTCAAAAGAATAAACATAGTCAGCAAAAGAGACAGGATTCTGCAGCTGTGCAAAATTCGGGTCCGTACTCACCGGATATGTTCTTTTCTCTTTGCAACGCACAGGAAGGCTATAAACTTCCAGATCATTCGACTTTACATACAGAGAATCGTTCTGATAAAAGGCCCCCTTGATCTCGTATGTAAAGACATAGGGAAGGTCCGGATTGCATTTCAAAACCTCGTTAAGATCGTCCGCTATTGAGGGATCGCTATCTATTGAGGAACAAGCATTAAGGCAATATACGCACAGGGAAAACAAGGCAAACCCTTTCAACATCTCTAATCCTTTATTTTGATTTTGAATTCAGCAACAAATACGTTGCAGCATCCTTCGCAGACTCACCTAAATTAACGTTTTGATTATAATCCAGCAGCGTTCCATTCTTTTTTCCAACTCTCCAACTCTCATTTTTCATTTGCGAGACTTTATCAAAACTAGGACCACGAGCGGAATTACAGCTAAACATTTTCGCGGTATGACCATTTTTTAATGAATTATTGAAATCACGATATTTAGTCTCTCTATTTGATTCTTTTAAACTTGAATATGAAAATTCATCACTTTCCCCTAAATTATGAGTTAACACAGCTGTCTTTTTTCCTTCATTTACAAAATTTGTTAATTCTTTTTCAGAACCAACATAGCGAGCTTCAAAATCAAGATTTTCCACAGATTCAAGAGCAGCGATGACTCCGTCAATCGCATCAAGCGAGCCTTGGTCCATCTCTTCTGGATTTGCATAAATTGCCAATAGTTTTTGTTCTTTACTTCTTATAATTCCTGAA
>JALNVO010000340.1 GCA_023231365.1 Fibrobacteraceae bacterium
AACTGGAACTGTAGGTGAGCGCGCACATCAGGGAACCCACGAACGGAGCGTTCGCATAGGCGGAACCATAGGCGGAGCCGTCGGTGACGTACATCGGCCCCTGAGCGGAACTCGCCGTCTTGTTCGTGTTTACCCAAGCCCCGAGTTTGGCAAGGAGTGTTTTCGCGTCCGAATGGCCGAACCAAGCGTTCGCCGTCGCCCAGCGCCAGGGGGCGCGCACGGCATCGTAATCGTATGCCACGTAACCAGCGTTCCCACCTGCGGGGTTTCCGCTCGCGTCGCTCCAGCCGGATGGGAGACCGGTCGTGCTGTTCTGATTCACCTTGAGAAGCGTGTAGTTTGCGGCAAGGGCTTTGGTTCAGAACGTACTGTTATCGAAATTTTTGAACACTTCATAGGCGGCGGGTGCGACGTAGCTCGGGTTCTTGTAGGAATCCCATGCGTCGCCTGGCTTATGCAGGTAAGTGCTTTGGTCGAATTCATATTGGCGGATGTTCGCGATGAGAGTCTGCGCCGCTGTTTTGTAAGAGGCGTCGCCAAATTGGTAATAAGCCATGCAGAGTGCAAGCGCAACGTCTTCTTCCGCGTCGGTCGCCCCGTTTGAGCCGACGATGGAACTGAAACCGTTGATTTCCCAGTTCATGAGGCCGTTCCCGTTTTCCCAGTTCTTGTAATAAGCCCAGAGTTTATCGAACTGGGATTGGTAAGAGGTCGTGCTGCTTGAAAAGTAGACGGTCATCAGCATCGCGTAACCGATGCCTTCGGAAACGGTGTAGCTTTCGTTCGTTCCCGTGAATTTGATGCGTGCGTAGTTTCCGCTTTCTACATAATAATTGGTGAGAAAGCTCTGGAAATGGGTGAGCAGTTTGCTGGATCCGGCATCGGATGTCACTGAGTAAACGCCGTTGACCGTGCTGTTCCCGTATGATTTCTCCTGGGGGTACGGGTAATTCACCGTGGCGCAGGCAAAACTCGCGGCGAGGAGAAAGAACAGATATATTTTATTATTCATAATGGAACTCCTTCTTACGTTCCCAAATCTATGCGGACTTTTACTCTTTGTCCCGTAAAAAGTGATCTGCGCAGTGATTTCCGTTCACAGGGCGTTCCCTTTGCGGGAGTAAGCGTGCGCGCCATCACGTGGTACGAAAAGTTTCAATTTTTGTGATGAAATCTCGGGTGCTTCCCGCAGAATTTCGCTACTTTAGCTTTCAATAATGAATTGAAAACTTTTTGAGAACATCTAAAAACTATGCGTGATAGCCTTACGATGTAATTTTTTGTTTTCGTTCTTGCCATAATTGCCTTAAAATGTAAACTTTTAAGCCGATTTTAATTTGCACTATTGCATTGATACGAAAAAGACATTATTTTTCGGAATGGTTCTTGCCTGCTTCAATTAAGGAGAAAAATATGAGAACAATGAGAACATTAACGCTGGCGACGTGGGCCTGCAGCTTTCTTGTCGCGGCCCAATTGTCATTCGCAGCTTCTTATGCGCCGGATCTTCCGATGAAGGGCTGGGCGACCCAGAACGGCGGCACTACGGGCGGCGCCGCCTACGGAACGGTCACGGTCGATAACGTGACCGACCTCAAGAGTTACGCAAAAGCGGGGAACAAGACGATCTACATCAAGGCAGGTACCTATGCGGGCACGGTGGAAGTCGGGTCGAATGTCACTCTGTACGGGTATCCTGGAGTGATTATTACGCAGCCTTCCACGGGCAGTGGTCTCAAGGTTTCCAGTTCGACGAATGTCATCATCCGCAACATCACGGTCAAGGGCATCGGCGCAAAGGATGATGATGATGAAGATTGCCTGCAGATTAACCACGAAGCGAAAAACATCTGGATTGACCACGTGCATGTTTATGACGGTCATGATGGCAACATGGACATTGTGAATGCCTCGAATTATATCACTGTTTCCTGGTGCCTCTTCACTTATACGTCTGCTTCGGTCAATCATCAGTTCTCGAATCTTTTCGGCAATAGCGATACCAAGACCTCGGATGCTGGCGCGCTCAAAATCACCGTGCATCACAGCTGGTGGGGAGACGGTGTCGTGGAACGCATGCCGCGCGTCCGTTTCGGTGAGGTTCATGTCGTGAACAATCTTTATACGAGCAAAGCCGGCAGCTATTGCGTCCGCGCGGGCATGAAGGCGAACATCCGCGTTGAAAATAACGTCTTCATCGGCGTCAAGAATCCGTTGGATTATAATAACCAAAGCACGGAAGACGCTAATGTGACGATGGTCGGCAACTATTACGAAAGCACCAGTGGCAATACGACGGGTCAGGGCTCTGCCTTTACGCCTCCTTATTCCATGGGCGTTACGGATGTGAGCACGCAGGCGAAGGCGTATGCTCTCCGCGATTCCATTGAAGAATTCGCCGGCCCGACCCTGGCCGGACCGGGAACGAGCAATGTGTCTTCATCTTCGATTGCTGTGTCCTCTTCATCTGCGGTATCTTCGTCTTCGGTCGCCGCGTCTTCCTCCTCCGTGAAGTCCTCTTCTTCCGTCGTCTCCAGTTCTTCCTCGGTCGCTTCTGGTACGGCTACCTTGGAGAAGCACGGCTCCGGAAGCACGACTCAGAGCGTTGCTCAGGGTTCTTCCATTGATAGCTTCTATTTCACATGGGCGAACGCGACGGGCGCTACGGCGACGGGGCTT
>JALNVO010000341.1 GCA_023231365.1 Fibrobacteraceae bacterium
CAATATTGATTGAAGTAGTGGCAAATGAAATTGATATGCTAACAGCTACTGTTAGAATAGATTGTTTCATAGTAAGTAATCCTTTCAATAATTTTCTCTCTAATATAATGTCAGTCTAACGACAAGCTAACCCGCGGCGCAAGATCCCGAGGTCCATCGCCCAGCGACCCCGGGCGGACCCGGCACCGCTCCGCGTGCCTAATCTACATTTCCCGCGGGGCCGGTACAATGAGCCTCCGGGAACGCATGAGCCCATCGTCACCTTTCCGGGCGTTCCCGGACAAGGCGAATTGCCGCCGCGGAGGGAGCGGAAGACGAGCGCCGTCGGGTTCAGCGTTTGTTCGGCGTCCCTTCCCTCATTCGTCTTCCGACATTCCCATGAGCTTGTCCATCAGAATCTCCTCCAGATTTCTCCTGGAATCTATTATTATCAGGATCCTGATGACCTTTCCCTTCACCGTGTAAATTATCCTGTAGAAGCCATCGATAAGCTGTCTGTACTTCAGCAGCCCCTGCTTCTCCAGTTCCGGGACGATCGCGCCTCTTTCCGGGAAACAGTTAAGTCCATTTATCTTGTCCCGTATCTTCACGAACAGCCGTCCGGCATATTTCGGATCCCTTTCGGAATAATAGGCAACAATCTCCTTCAAGTCGCTTTCGGCGAAGCGGGAGAGAACGATCTCATATCGGGGCATCCGCTTCACCCCAGTCTCTTTTCGATTTCAGCGAACACGTCACCGGCTTTCCTGGAATGTCCCCTCTCCATCTCCTTCTCGGACAACTGGAGAAGTCTCATGAGAGTGAAGGCGTCCTTGATGCTCTGATACGACTCGATGTCCACCAGCACGGCCTTGGCCTCGCCGTTCTGAGTGATCACGACTGGATTCTTCACGTCGGACACGTATCTCATCATGTCCGCCGCGTTCGTCTTGATGTAGGAAATGGGTTTTATGTCTTCTTTAAGGTTCAGCAGCATGTCGGCCTCCGTCAAGTCCTTTAAATATACCATATAAAGACTGGATGGACAAGAGGATCCGACTTTAAACGGCATCCCTGAGCCACGTCCCGGATTCTTCTCTGTCCCTCGCGATCCCTGCGCGCAGCGTCCGCCGAACGACAAGCTAACCCGTGGCGCATTGGGGTTACAAGGAGGAAGCCCAGGCGACACAGCATTCCATTTCTCTATGAGAAGATAATTGCGTTGCAGGAGAAATGGAAGGCTGTTTCAATGAGGCCAGAATGAGTTATGGCTTTATCGAAATCACATAGCCTCCAGCAGACCATGCAAAAGTATTTGCCAATGCAGAATTTGTTCTTGCATCAATTATTGTCACACCTTCAACATGAAATCCAACTACAGCATTTCCACCCATTTTTAAAGCAGCTTCTTTCGCTTTATCCTTCAAAACCTCTGTTCTATAGTCAATATCTTCTGGTGTGTTATATCCTCGATCTGTAAGTCCATAACACGGCCAGTTCCATGGGAGTACATACGAAAATATGTTTAAAGTTAATCCAAGAACACTTATATCCATACAGTAAGTATTTAACCAACTTAGGTCTTCTTCCTTCACATATAAATTCATATATGGATATATGAAAGGACCAGTTAGTCGGCCAGGCTGCAAATTTAATGTGAATTCGCCTAGTATTGAAATCTTGTTTTCATAACCGCGCTCAACTCTAAATAAATCTCCATTCTTTTCAACGCCCTCAGGATATTCATTTTCATATACAGCAACGCTATCCTTGGAATTAACACTATTATTCGCAAGTGGCTTTGAATTTACAAACCTGGTTTCTTTGACGACAGTGCGGGGTAGCGCACAAGAAAGTAGTACAACAGCACATACAGATATCAGCAGCATCTTTTTATTCATTTCCTAGCCTCAGTTTTGAATGGATAATACTTTTAGCTTAAAATAAGTTTTTCGCACGTATTTGGCTAACACATGCTTAACCAGCGGCGCAACTGTCCGGGTTCCTGCCCCACAGCGCCCCCGGGCGGATCCGGCGCCGCTCCGCGTATCAAATCTACATTCATTGCGGGGCCGGTGAAATGAGCCTCCGGGAACGCACGCTGCGGCGAACGTCTCATTCCCTGGCGTTCCCGGCCTAGGCGAATTGCCGCCGCGGAGGGAGCGGAAGACGCGCGCCGTCGGGTTCAGCGATGGTCCTATGTTTAAAGAGAAGGATTTTTCGGATATTAAGATTGAGGCAGGGAAGGGCAACCCGAAGCGATTGAGGAGCGTGAAGCTCGTGTCTAACAGTGGCGCCCTTCTCTGTTCCGCCAGTGATTCCGAACAGTTCGTTGGTCTTGAAGACCGGATTCAGGACAATGGAACCCATGGCGGATGCCTCGTCTTTCAATCTACAACAAAGGAGCTCTCATGGCAACGTGGATAGGAATAGACATCTCGAAAGACACCGCCGACATCGGCTGGTTCGAGGAATCAGTCAAAAGACACTTCAAGGTCTCCAATGATCCCGAAGGATTCCGGAAAACGATCGATTCCGTCCCGGAGGATTCCAGGTTCGTCATGGAGGCCACGGGGACCTATTACCTCAACTTCGCCCTCTTCCTTGCGGAGAACGGGAAACACGTCTCCGTCGTGAACCCGCTCCGGATCAAGAACTACATGAGGGCCGATCTGCAGAGATACAAGGACGACAAGTC
>JALNVO010000342.1 GCA_023231365.1 Fibrobacteraceae bacterium
CGAAGCGTCAAAACCATGCAAGGTGAGTGTCGCACAACCGAGCTTGCTTGGTTGTATGACCGAACCGCAGGGGTAACGCGAAGCGTACATACTCTCTGTATTGATGCCTTCGGCATCCGCTTCTGCGCTCAGGTCATGATAGCGAACGAGTTCGCTACCTGAGATGCTCGGCTTGAGCGCTCTTCGCCACTTTGAGAGACGACTGTTGCAAAAGCCGAATACAGCGGCAGAACTTGCTTTGACTTTGTTGAGGCAGAGCAACAGGTACTTTAGTCCACCAGTGCGAAGTGTTATTGATAAATTCATAAAAATTGAGTTTTTAGAGGTGCCCTTTTATAAAAGATCTATAAAATTTAGAAGCAAAAAAACTTTTTGGGGATGACTTCATCGTTCGCAGCGGCCTTTTGATCGCATAGCAATGCGCCACGAAAACCATACAAGGTGTGCGTTGCATAAACGCCTGCCTAGTTTCGCAAGGGTGACGCGAAGCGTCAACAATGGCGCTATCGACGCCTTCGGCATCCGCTTCGGTGTATTCTAAATTTTAGGATAAAAAAAGTCGCCCTACAGGATATAAGGCGGCTTTGCTTTACCATAAAAAATGTCTAGACTTTTGCCGTGAGAAGCTTGGTTATCGCTTTCACATATTCGGCAGGATTGTCCAGGGGGGATCCTTCGGCGAGGAGTGCTTGGCCGTAGAGGGCTTTCGGCCAGTCTTCCAAGGCTTCCTTCTTTTCAATTTTTTCTTTCAACATCTTGCAAATCGGATGCGTCGGGTTGATTTCGAGAATGCGTTTGGATTTGGTCGCTGGGCCTTGACCCATAGCAGCCATCATGCGCTCCATGCGGTTGCTCATCGCGCTTTCGTCTGTGACGAGGCAGCAAGGGCTGTCTTTGAGACGGCTCGATACGCGAACTTCTTTCACGTTCACGTCCAAGTCCTTCTGGAGGGCTTCGCAGACATCCTTGAATTCTGTTTTCGAGGCTTCTTCGGACTTTTTCTCTTCGTCCGTCTTTTCAAAGTCTACATCGCCGCGGCTAATGTCGTGGAATTTTTTCCCGCTGAATTCCGAGAGGGAGTGCATCATGAATTCATCGATGGTATCGGAAAGGAGCAGCACTTCGTAATTTTTGTTCTTGTAGGCTTCGAGAATCGGGCTTGAAGCAAGGGCTTCCTTGTTTTCACCTTCGAGGAAGTAAATTTCTTTCTGATCCGCAGGCATGTTCTTCACATATTCATCAAGGCTAGTGTACTTATCTGCTTCCGTCTTGGTCGTCTTAAAAAGCAAGAGCTTCTTCAGTTCGTCCAAGTGTTCCCAGTTCATATAGAAGCCTTCCTTGAGGATTGCTCCGAGTTCTTTCCACCAAGCTTCGTATTTCGCTCTGTCTGTATCTTTTACGTTCTGGAGCGTATCGAGGACGTTTTTGATCACGTGCTTGCGGATAGTTGTGATAATTTTGTTGGACTGGAGGATTTCACGGCTTACGTTGAGCGGCAAGTCTTCGGAGTCTACGACGCCGCGCACAAAGCGGAGCCATGTCGGGAGAAGATCTTTGCAATCGTCCATAATGAAAACTTTCTTTACATACAACTTAAGACCATGGCTGTGTTCGTTCTGCCAAATATTGAACGGAGCCTTTGCTGGAATGTAGACCAAGCTCCAGAATTCTTGGGAACCTTCCGCGTGTGAATGCTTCCAAGCGAGGGGGTCTCCGCCTTCGTGAGAAACGGTCGCATAGAAGTCTTTGTATTGCTGCTCAGTGACTTCCTTCTCGCTTTGACGCCAAAGGGCCGGTTTGTCGTTCAAGCGGGTGGGTTCCTTTGTTTCCATTTCGCCCTTGTCGTTCTTTTCGGGCTCGTGGTGGAGGTAAATTCCATAAGAGACAAATTCGCTGTATTTTTTAACGATGGATTCGATGCCCCATTCCGTGGAAAATTCTTGGAAGTCTTCATCGTCTTTTAGGTACAAACTTATTTTGGTGCCGGTAGCTTCTTTAGGCATATCGGCGATTTCGTAGGATCCCGTTCCATCGGAGGTCCAGAGATATCCCTGTTCTTCGCCCGCTTTTTTCGAGAGAACTTCTACTTTGGAGGCGACCATAAATACGGAATAAAAACCGACGCCGAATTGGCCGATGAGATCGACATTTGCCTTGTCGGAAGCCTTCAAGCCTTGCACGAATTGCTTCGTTCCAGAGCGGGCGATTGTGCCGAGGCAGCTCTCCAAGTCTTCTTTGTTCATGCCGATTCCGTTATCTTCTACGGTAAGGATCTTGTTTGCCTTGTTCACGGAAATATCAATTCGGAGAGAAGTTCCCGTTGGGAGGAGCTTTGAATCGGAAAGTGAGAGAAAACGGCGCTTGTCAAGTGCGTCCGCTGCGTTCGAAATGAGTTCGCGCAGGAAAATTTCCTTGTTGCTATACAAGGAGTGGATCATCAGATGAAGAAGATCTTGAACTTCAGTTTGGAATTCTTTTTTTTCTGTTGCCATTTTATTTTCTCCTTTGAAATGAGTAAAGAGGTAATCGGCGAAAGACTAAAGTCTTCTGCTTCAACCTTTAATAAAAATTAAGCCTAGGATACCGACAAGCCACACATAATAAGCGAAGTAGTGGAGCTTGCCCTCTTGTACAAATTTTAGCAGCCATTTGAGGGCGAAAATACCG
>JALNVO010000343.1 GCA_023231365.1 Fibrobacteraceae bacterium
CGGCATCAAATGCGGCTACGGCGTGACGACCTGCACCCTGCCGAGCCCGGTCCGCGGCATCTGCCCCGAGGGTTGGCATCTGCCGGCTCGGGTGGAATGGAACACGCTGTATCATTTTGTTTATAACGATCAGGGATTGACTTCGAACACGGTCGGCACCTACCTCAAGGCCTCGACCGACTGGACTGCTTATACTAACATCCCCACGGGCATAGACGCCTATGGCTTTTCGGCGCTCCCAGCGGGCAACCGCAACAACTACTATAGCGACTTTGGCGTTGCGGGCAACTACGCGTTTTTCTGGAGTGCGACGGGGAGCGATTCGGCTGATGCGGACGAACGGTACTTGGGCTACGTCTACGAGAGCTTCTACAACATTTGGAACGACAAGGACTACGGTTTCTCGGTCCGTTGCCTCCAGGATTAAAATTGCCGCAGAAAACGGATCGCCATGATGTTAGACGGTTTTCTCCATTAGGAAGTCCACCACGTTTTTGTGGATGATTCCGTTCCTGCTTTGCAAAATTTCGTCCATTGACAAGATGTACTTCGGAAAGTTGGCATTTACTTTTTCTAGCGCACTAAATTCCCTTTCTGCCGTTTTCGGCGTCGCCAATAGATAGGCGACTTGGAAGTAACCTGTCTCGCCGTTTTTCTTTGCGCAAAAATCGATTTCTGCGTCTTTCACTTTGCCGACGGTTACATCGTATCCCCGCCGCAAATGTTCCACATATACAATGTTTTCGAGCGTCTGATTAATGTCTCGCCGATTATTTTGATGCACTGCGTTGCGGAGCCTGTGATCCGTAATGTAAATTTTGGATTGCGTTTTTAAAATAGATTTGCCGATCAGATCTTCTCGGTTTACCGGATTCAAAAGACAAGATTCTTTTCCATATTCCACATAGTTGTAAAGCGTCTCTGTCGAAATACCGCGCTTTTCGTTTTTCAGGTAGTTCGAAATGGAGATGGCGGAAATGGGATTCCCGACATTGGCTATGTAGAATAGAAGGATTTTGCGCAATTGGGCTATATCGCGGATTTGATGGCGGGAGGAAATGTCTTTTAGCACAATCGAGTCGAAAATGTCAAAAATGTATTGCATCCGATTCTGAAAAATCGTAATTGTATGGAAACGAAATCCTCCGCGAATTAAGTATAAATTAAACATATTCTTCCGCGAAAGGGAAGAATTCGGTCGCTTTTCGTTCCTGCCATTGCTCCCACAAGGGGGTCGTTCTCACTAAGCGCTAAAGCGCAAGTGTTCATGTTTCGGTTCTTGGCGAATTCACTTCACCAAAGTAATTTTTAGAGGTGCCCTTAATATTATCGTTAGAAAGGCCCCGCTTTTGTGCCTAAGGTCCATTTTTATTTATATTTCCTTAACATCAAGGAGTACAAAATGATTCTTACGACTACAAGTCACATCGAAGGTTGCCATCAGGAAATTTTGGGCATTGTCAAGGGATCCACTGTGCGGACGAAAAACTTTGTACGCGACTGGTTCGCCGGATTAAAGTCCATCGTCGGCGGGGAACTCAAGGGATATACGGAAATGCTTAACGAGGCGCGCAATCAGGCAACCGACAGGATGAGCCAAGAAGCGGCCCGTCTCGGCGCCGATGCGATCGTCAGTGTCCGTTTCGGAACATCCAGCGTAATGGCTGGCGCCGCAGAAATCATCGCCTACGGAACGGCGGTAAAAATCACGCGGGAATAAATCGTGGATTCGTCACGACGATGTCGGCCTGCCGGAGCAATTCAATCGATTCCTTGCTGCGAAAGTCCCCATCTCCTTTCAGTCTCGTCAAAATGTTCTTGTCGCTTTTTAAGAGCATTTCCACATCCGCCATATTGATGCCCCCATACCGTTCAAGTCCGGGATCTCGTCGATGGCTATTTTATGAGGAGCTTCCGTTCTCGCTACTTTCGAGTGCGAAGTCCCGAAAAGGGATAGCTGCGTATCCGCTACCGGAGACCCTGCATAGCAAGTCGCAATCAATTTTTTGAGTCCAAAGGCCTTGAAGTTCATCGCAAAGTATTTGAAAAAATTGCTCTCGTAGGGATCATTGCAATTGCAAAGAATCGTCTTGCCTTTAAAATGATTTCGGTAGAATTTTAGCTCTTTCTCAATGTCCGATAGCCGTGTGTAGAATTCGTCTTTTTTGGCTTTATTCGCTTTATGCAGATTACTATTCTTTAACATCGGGGAATCCTCGTGTTGCGAGTATCGCCCGAATTCTGAATCATCCTCCCCACCGCATTTAAAATGAAGAAGGCGTGGAGTCGAATGTGTTTATATAACTGAGGCCCTAGACCGAAATGCAGATGATGTGGCAAGAAATCCATACTGGGGATCATTTTGAAAGGCTTGGTTATTTTTGTTGTAAATGAGTTTTTAGAAGAGAGTTTTTGTTAGTCAGAACAATTCTTGTTTTGCCTATCTGCAGCATAAGTAAAAGGTCCTTCATTTTTTTAGATATATTTTCACTAGTGTCCAAGATAGATCCGTCAATCACTTTGGAACGCTTGTAAACACAGGACTCGATTCAAGTTTGAATGTCGAGGGGATGATTTTTGCTGGATTATCAAAAATGGCGATTTTAAGTTGATTTCGCAAGTTTACGATTGATCAAATTCTTGTTTTGGACACTAGTGATATA